>NZ_JANLGY010000004.1 GCF_024653915.1 Sulfuricaulis sp.
CGTGAACACACGTTAAGTGTGTTCACGAAAACTCCGCTTCACCCTACCGTCTCGACATCAGGCGCAAGGTAATCTTGTGAGTGCTCTTAATCAAAAGGAATGATTCATAACGGACGATGAACGGATGAAAGAAATTCTCTGGTACTTCCGTTCACGCGCCGCCGCCTTTACGCATGACGTGGCGATGGTTCCCATCGCCTGGTTCGGCGCCTACTGGCTTCGTTTCAATCTCGAACCGATTCCCGAAGGTTTTTTCAACCAGGCGCTGATATTGCTGCCGGTGGTGTGGAGCGTGCAGGGCGGAATGTTCTGGTATTTCGGACTCTACCGCGGCATCTGGCGGTTTGCCTCGATCCCGGACCTGGTGCGCATTATCAAGGCCGTCGCGGCAGGGGTGGCCGTGGCCGCGGCAGTCAGTTTCATTCTCACCCGTCTGCAAAGCGTTCCTCGTTCGGTTTTTATTCTGGATGGCATCCTGCTTGTGTTGCTATTGGGAGGGCCTAGGTTTGTATATCGCTGGTTCAAGGATCGGCATCTGCACGGTTCTGCCCATGCCTCCAGTCTTTATGCGAATGACGAAATCAAGAATGCGTTGATAGTCGGTGCCGGCAAGGCCGGTGAAATGCTGGTGCGTGATCTGCTCCGCGAGCAGAGTGGTCCTTACTACCCGGTCGCTTTTGTTGATGACGATACCAGCAAAATCGGCAAGGAAATTCATGGTATTCCCGTTACCGGAACCTGTGACGAGGTTCCCGGCATCGTCACGAAACTGGGTGTCGACCTGATTATTATCGCCTTGCCTTCGGCGACGTCACGTCAGATCCGTCGCATTGTCGAGATTTGCGAAACCACTAAGCTGCCTTTCCGCATCCTGCCGCAGCTACAGGATCTTGTCAGCGGCCGGGCGAGCCTCAAGGATTTGCGGGATGTAAAAATTGAGGATCTGCTGGGAAGGGAGCCGGTCAGCCTCGACTGGCGCGCCATTACCGACGCGACGCACGGCAAGACGATTCTTGTCACCGGCGGCGGCGGTTCCATCGGTGCCGAGCTTTGCCGTCAAATTGCCCGGCTCAAGCCAGGGAAACTCGTCATTCTTGAACGTAGCGAGTTCAATTTATACAACATTGATCTTGAATTACGGCGCGACATCCCGGACCTGCCCCTTGCCAGCCTGCTCGGCGATACCAATGATGTTGTGCAGGTGGAAAATATATTGCGCAATTATTCGCCCGCCGTAATTTATCATGCTGCCGCCTACAAACATGTCCCGATTCTCGAGGACCAGACACGCGCTGCCGTAACCAATAATATATTGGGAACGCGCGTGATGGCCGATCTCGCTGACAAATACGGATGCGAATCGTTTGTGATGGTATCCACGGATAAGGCGGTCAATCCCGCCAATGTCATGGGCGCCAGCAAACGTGTGGCCGAAATGTATTGCCAGGGTTTGAATGCCAGATCCAAGACACGCTTCATCACCGTGCGGTTTGGCAATGTCCTTGGTTCTTCCGGCAGTGTTATCCCCTTGTTTCAACAGCAGATTGTGCAAGGCGGCCCTGTCACGGTAACGCATCCGGAAATCTCGCGCTACTTCATGACTATCCCCGAGGCGAGTCAGCTCATTCTTCAGGCGGGTGTAATTGGAAAGGGGGGAGAAATCTTTGTGCTGGATATGGGAGAACCGGTTAAAATTTCCTATCTCGCCGAACAATTGATACGCCTGTCCGGAAAAATCCCCGGTGAGGATATCGAAATTGTCTATACCGGGTTGCGTCCGGGCGAGAAGCTTCACGAAGAACTTTTCCATGATGCGGAAGAACTGGCGGAAACCAGCCACCCCAAAATCCTGTTGGCGCACTGCCGTATGATGGATAAAGACTCGCTTGAGAAATCCTTCGATGTCATGCAGCAGGCTTGTGAGCAAGGAAATGATATCTCTTTGAGAGGCATGCTGGCGGAACTGGTTCCAGAGCATACCGGTCTGGTTGCTTCGCCAACGATTGGGGGCAAAACTGCCGTGGTGGTTCCCTTGAAACAGACAAATTCTCCCTGAGAGAGTCCAGAAACATATACAAATCATTTCGCGGGTAATTCATTCATGAAGTTAACGATCATCGGAACAGGCTACGTTGGCCTGGTAACGGGAGCCTGTTTCGCGGAAATGGGCAACACTGTTACTTGTGTTGACATCGACGAAAAAAAAATAGCTGGCCTCAAAAATGGCATTTTGCCGATATACGAACCGGGCCTGGAATCCATTGTAATAAACAATTACAAAAACGGCCGCCTGCAATTCTGCGCGTCGCTCGCAGATCCATCCGCGAAATCCAGTGTTTATTTTATAGCAGTGGGCACCCCGCCTGGCGAGGACGGTTCGGCGGACCTGCGATATGTTTTGACCGTTGCCCGTGAGATTGGACAGCACATTAACGATTACACCGTTGTGGTGGATAAATCGACCGTCCCGGTAGGCACGGCGGACAAAGTTAATGCTTCCATTCGCAATGAATTAACCAATAGGGGCGTAAAGGTGGCTTATGACGTTGTAAGTAATCCTGAATTTCTCAAAGAGGGTGCGGCGGTTGAGGATTTTATGCGCCCGGACCGCGTCATCATCGGCACCGACAGCGAACAAGTCCGAAAGGTTATGCGCGATCTCTATCTTCCATTCATGCGCAACCATGAGCGTCTGATCTTTATGGGTGTGCGCGATGCCGAGATGAGCAAGTACGCCGGCAATGCCATGCTCGCCACCAAGATCTCATTCATGAATGAGATTGCCAATCTTTGTGAGCGTATGGGGGTCGATATCGAGAACGTCCGCCAGGGCATCGGCTCAGATTCGCGGATTGGGCATTCATTCATCTATCCAGGTGCGGGGTATGGTGGGTCTTGCTTTCCGAAGGACGTCAAGGCGCTGATTCGGATGGCCAAAGATCAGAACTTTGAGCCTATGGTGCTTAATGCTGTGGAACAAAGAAATGAGACTCAAAAGCACGTGTTGTTTGAAAAAATCAGCCAGCGTTTTGGCGCTAAACTCAAAGGTCTGACATTTGGTCTCTGGGGCCTGGCATTCAAGCCAGGCACGGATGACATGCGCGAGGCCCCATCAGTGGTTTTGCTAGAGAAACTCATGAATGCTGGCGCTATCGTGAAGGCCTATGACCCGGTCGCGATGCCGACTGCCAAACGCGAACTACCCAATGAATGGTTTAAGACCGGACAGCTGAAGCTCGTCGATGAGCAATACAGCGCGCTCGATGGGACAGATGCCATGGTTCTTGTGACGGAATGGAAACCTTTCCGTCATCCTGATTTCAGCCGTATCAAGAAGATCATGAAAAACGCTGTGATATTCGACGGCCGCAATCAATATGATCCGACGCTTCTGCGAGAAGCTGGATTTGAGTACAGTGGCATCGGGCGCTGAGCGCTAACAAAATAAATTCACGGGCAGAAGAATGAAAAAAGTTACCAAGGCAGTATTTCCAGTCGCCGGTCTCGGCACACGTTTTCTGCCGGTCACCAAAGCGAGCCCCAAGGAAATGCTTCCCATCGTCGACAAACCGCTTATCCAGTATGCCGCGGAAGAAGCGATTGCTGCCGGTATTGATGAACTGATTTTTGTTACGGGACGAAACAAGCGCTCGATCGAAGATCATTTCGACAAGGCCTATGAATTGGAAGCCGAACTTCAGGCGGACGGTAAGCATGACTTGTTGTCCGTTGTGCAAAACGTTCTTCCCAACCGGGCCTCCTGTGTGTACATACGCCAGACTGAAGCCCTTGGGCTGGGCCATGCGGTCCTGCGCGCCAAGCAGGTAGTGGGTGATGATCCTTTCGCCGTCATACTCGCCGACGACCTCATCCGCAGTGAGCCCGGGACCCTCAAGCAAATGGTGGATCTGTATCAGTCCTGCCAGTGTTCTGTCATTGGGGTCCAGAATGTCTCGCGCGATGAGACTCAAAGTTACGGAATCGTAAAAGCGAAAGCTCAGGGGCCGCGTATTCATATCGTGGAGGGCATCGTGGAAAAACCTTCCCCTGAGAACGCCCCGTCTACGCTGGCGGTGGTTGGCCGGTATATCCTGACGCCACGAATTTTCAGCTTGCTTGAGGGCGTCACACCCGGCACAGGAGGGGAAATCCAACTAACGGACGGTATCGCGGCGCTGCTATCCCACGAGAAAGTGCTGGCCTATGAGTTCATCGGAAAACGTTATGATTGCGGTAGCAAATTCGGCTACCTGCAGGCGACGGTTGAATATGCGCTGGAACATCCCGAGCTCAAGGATAAATTCCATGCCTATCTTAAAAACCTAAAATTTTGATTTTGGTCAAGACTGTTTCCCTGGCTTGATGTAGGTTCCTGCTAGCTGTATGTCGTTGAAGGGCAGGTAGCTTTGGCAAGCGGGGGGCAGATATAATTCGCTGATCCCAGATACCAGCATATCGCCAGTATTCAGGAGAAACTCATGGCTGACAAATTGATGATTGTAATGGTGAACACCGACCCCTCGGACCCGTCCGAATTGGGGGCGCCGTTTTTTCAGGCGACAGTGGCGGCGGCCATGGAGTATGAAGTGGAGGTAATCCTCACCGGGCGCGCGGGTGAGCTGGCTATCAAGGGTGTGGCGGAGAAACTGCATGTACAGGAAGGCAGTCCGAAGTCCGTTTATGACTTCATCAAAGACGCCCATGAAGCGGGCGTGAAGTTCAAGGTATGCACACCGACCCTCGAGCTGTGGGGCAACGAGCTGATCCCCGAGATCGAGGAAACTGTGGGCGGCGCCTATGTCATCAGCCAGGCGATGGACGAGGACGTCGTTACCTTTACTTATTAATCACCTGATTAAAAAATCCAACGTTGAATCCCATTAACGCGCAGCAGGCATGGGAAGTGCTGCAGCGGGCGGACTGTCTCTATTCTCCCGAGAGAGTGGAAGCGGCGCTCGCGGACATGGCCGCGCGCATCAACCAGACCCTTGCCGGTACAGACCCCCTTGTGGTCTGTGTCATGACCGGCGGTGTGGTACCGTTCGGTCAGATCCTTCCCCGGCTGAAATTCCCACTTCAAATTGATTATGTTCATGCCACCCGCTATGGAAAAAAGTTACAAGGTGGCCAGTTGCAGTGGATATCCGGTCCGCATCAAGACCCGCGCGGCCGGGTCGTGCTGCTGATTGACGATATCCTCGATGAGGGCACGACGCTGGCCGGTATCGAGGCGCGCTACCGGGCCGAGGGCGCGCGTGAAGTTTACAAGGCGGCGCTGGTGGTGAAGAGTCGCCCGCGCCAGTATGACGTTAAGGTGGAATTTGCCGGGCTTGAAGTTCCGGATCGCTATGTGTTCGGTTGTGGCATGGACTACAAGGGTTATCTTCGCAACATTCCGGGAATTTACGCCGAGGGCGAGGCGGAGTCTTCGTGAATGTCCTGTGGGTGAGCTGGAAAATATGCGAGTGTCCAATGGACACTCGCATCCGGCGAACGGGCGGCATGGATGCCGCCCTGGAGGATGAGCGAAGCATGGAATGCGCAGCGAATCCTTCACGCCGTCGAGCGAGAGACAGGGACGTCGAACTGGGGGTGCGACAGGGATGTTACGCTGTAGGTAGACAAACGAAGAATAGTCGAAGGGACAATATATGACGGCAGTAGCAATCATCGGTGGCAGTGGCTTGACCAATCTCAAAAACCTGCGCATCACGCGGCGAGAGGTTATACGCACGCCCTATGGTGAGCCATCGGCACCCATGGTTTTCGGGCAACTGGGAGGGCAGGAAGCCGTATTCCTGCCCCGTCACGGGGCCGGGCACACGATCCCGCCGCATGAGGTTAATTACCGCGCCAACATTTGGGCAATCAAACAGACCGGTGTCGACAAGGTAATTGCCGTCAATGCCGTGGGCGGTATCTCACCCGACTATCTGGCTTCAGGTACCTTGGTGGTGCCTGACCAGATTATTGATTACACCTATGGGCGCGCCAATACGTTTTTCGGCAGTGAACACAAAAAGGTGACCCACGTTGATTTTACCTTTCCCTATTGTGAATCGCTGCGTCAGACTGTCATTCAGGCTGCGGCGCGCACCCAGTTCAAGGTGGTGGGGCGGGGAACCTATGGTGCAACCCAGGGCCCCCGCTTCGAAAGCGCGGCGGAAATTCGGCGCATGGAGCGTGACGGGGCAGATGTCGTTGGCATGACAGGCATGCCTGAGGCTGGCCTCGCACGTGAACTGGAGCTTTGTTACGTCTCTATTGCCCTGGTGGTAAACCCGGCGGCCGGCAAGGCCAAGGACACTATCAGCATCAAGGAAATTGAAAAGAATCTGGAAACGGGCATGGTGTCGGTACGTTCACTGTTGGAGCAGGTGATTCCCCTGATTGTTCAGGGCTGACCCGTTGCTTTAGCGGGCGAAACGCGCACCAGTGCGCCAAATTTTGGGTGATCAAAGTATTGGGTCTCCGAAACCTTAATGCGACGGGGCTCATTTAAACGGTACACCGTAGCGTCTTTCTCCGATACCCCGCTGAAAATTCCCCCACTTTGCATTTCACGCAAGCCCAGATTCAGGTCCAGAATCAGGAAACGGCTCAGATAGAACCGCAGCGATCCGTCGAGCCCGCCTTCCACATTGCTGATTTTCACCGGCTTTGACACAGACTTGGCTTCGGCGCTCTGTTGCCAGCGTAGATGCGCCAGGACGTGATGCCGGCCGGATTTTTCCAGCGCCGTTGACGCGGCTGACAAGGGAGAATCCGCCGGGGGTTTTTCGCCGGCGCCTACTGCTTCATTCTTTTGCGCGTTCGCCGGTTTTTCCATGCCACGCGTCCAAAGCTCGCCACCTTCCAGGTCAGACAGCCGATTCTCGAATACGACTATCTCGATCTCATACATATTGGTTGCCGCCGGCGCTGCTTGGAGCGTCGTGACGGGTGCGGTAATCAGAAAAATCATCAGGAATAGTCTTTTCACGGTATTTCCCTTGCTGTGATTAATTTATAGTATCTCTTATTCCCTGCACAATTTCGAGTGATGAGATGACCGTCAGACGCGTACTCAAGATGGGCGATCCGTTGTTGTACCAGAAGGCCGAGCCGGTGCAGCAGTTCAATACGCCGGAACTCGAAATACTCATTGCCGACATGTTTGACACCATGGCCGAGCTGAGCGGCGCGGGTCTCGCGGCGCCTCAGATTGGGGTTTCGCAACGCATAGTGATTTTCGGCGTAGAGGCCAATCCACGTTATCCCCACGTAGAACCGGTGCCGACGACCGTGCTGGTGAATCCGGTGCTGACACCCATCGGCAATGACATGGAAGACGGGTGGGAGGGTTGTCTTAGTGTCCCGGGTTTACGTGGGCTGGTAGCGCGCCATCTCAATCTGCGTTATACCGGCTTCGATCAGCACGGAAAGCCGATCGATCGCACGGTTTCCGGGTTCCACGCACGCGTCGTGCAGCATGAATGCGATCATCTCGACGGGGTCCTGTACCCTATGCGCCTACGCGACATTCGTCTATTGGGTTTTGAAGAGTCCCTGTTTCCCGATCTCTGAGTTATCCGGATTCCGTGGTTTGTGTTTCAGGCGTGAGCTCTGTCAGGAATCGGCTTACAGTGGTGATGCGTGACGTGATATCCGGCATCTCGCCGAGTATTCTGATTCTGTTTGGTCCGTCCAGTTTGTACCGGCGGGGCGCGGATTGGAGCAGGCGCAGAATGGAACCGGGGTCAATATCCGGTTTTTCGATGAAATCAATGCGCGCGCCGCGTGGTCCCGCGTCGATCTTCCGGATTCCCAGAGGCGTGGCCAGTATCTTGAGTTCGGTGGCGTGGAACAGGAGTTTCCCAGATTCGGGCAGTACACCGAAGCGATCGATGATTTCCTCTTTCATCTCCTGAAGCGCATCCAGCTTCCGTACGGCGGACAGGCGTTTGTAAAGCACCAGCCGCATGTGCACATCCGGTAAATAGTTCTCAGGGAAAAGCGCCGGTGCGTGCAAGTTGATTTCAGTTCCACTGTGCAGCGACGTATCCGTTCCCGGCAGTCTCCCGGCCTGCAGTGATTTCACCGCCCGGTTCAGCAGCTCTGAATAGAGCGTAAATCCCACCTCGTCGATCATCCCGCTCTGGGTCTCGCCCAGCAGCTCGCCCGCACCGCGTATCTCCAGATCGTGCGAGGCGAGCGTAAACCCCGCCCCCAGTTCCTCCAATGACTCGATGGCTTCGAGGCGCTTGCTCGCGTCCTCGGAAAGTGCGCGCCGGTCCGCCACCAGCAAGTAGGCATAGGCGCGATGATGCGAGCGACCGACACGACCGCGCAGCTGATGCAGCTGCGCCAGGCCAAATTTATCCGCGCGCTCCATGATAATGGTGTTGGCCGTCGGAACGTCAATACCGGACTCAATGATCGTGGAGCACACCAGCACATTGAAACGCTGATGATAGAAGTCGAGCATGATGTGTTCCAAATCATGTTCCGGCAGTTGACCGTGGCCAACACGGATATTTGCTTCAGGCACAAGCTCCTGAAGTTCTCTGGCGGCCTTGTCGATGGTGCGGACTTCGTTATGAAGGTAATACACCTGACCGCCGCGGCGGATTTCGCGCAGGCAGGCCTCGCGAATGACGGCTCGGTTTTTCTCGCTGATGAAGGTCTTGACCGACAAGCGGCCTTCCGGGGCCGTGGTGATCAGCGAGATATCGCGCAGGCCGGACAGTGACATATTCAGGGTGCGGGGTATGGGCGTGGCCGTCATGGCCAGGATATCGGCCTCGCTGCGCAGTTTTTTCAGGCGCTCCTTCTGGCGCACACCGAATCGGTGCTCCTCATCAAGAATGACAAGCCCCAGGTGCTTGAAACGGACATCGTCCTGCAACAAACGATGGGTGCCGATTACGATGTCCACGGACCCATCTGCGAGCGCGGCAAGTATTCCGCGCTGTTCGCTCTGGCTGCGGACCCGCGATAGCAGCTCGATGCGGAACGGCAGACCCGCGAACCGGTCCTGGAAATTCTGGTAATGCTGTTGCGCCAGCAGGGTGGTTGGCACCAGCACCGCGACTTGGGTCTTGCCCATGGCGGCCACGAAAGCAGCGCGCATGGCGACTTCGGTCTTGCCGAATCCGACGTCGCCACAGACCAGCCGGTCCATGGGTTTGGCGGTTTGCATGTCTTTCAGGACTTCCTGGATGGCGCGTTCCTGGTCGGGTGTTTCCTCAAAAGGGAAGGCGCTGGCGAAGGATTGGTAATGCTCGTCCGGCGGCGGGAAAGCATGGCCTTCACGCGCGGCGCGCAGGGCGTATATTTCCAGTAACTCCGCGGCGGCGTCATGCGCCTTTTCGAGGGCGCGGCGCTTGGCCTTTTCCCAGGCCTCGCCACCGAGCTTGTGCAGCGGGGCGTTTTCCGGGTCGGTGCCCGTATAACGGCTGATCAGGTGCAGCGCCAAAACCGGAATATAAAGTTTATCTTTGTCGGCGTATTCGAGCGCCAGGAATTCGGCAGGCCCGTCGCCGATATCGAGCGTCAGCAAGCCGAGATATCGGCCCACGCCATGATCCTCGTGCACCACTGGATCGCCATTTTTCAGCTCCGCCAGGCTGCGGATGATCGCCTCCGGCTCGCGCTCCGAACGACTCCGCCGGCGGCGCTGCGCAGCGCGTTCACCGTATAGCTGTGCCTCGGTTATGACGGATATTTCCGGCTCCTTGAGCAGCAGGCCTTTTTCCAGATCGGCTACCGTCAGCCCAAGTCTCATTCGCCCCTGAAGGAACATGCCCCATCCAGCGACATCTTCGAGCGGCAGGCTATTCTCCTGAAGCAGGCCTCTCAGCGTTTCGCGTCGGCCCGCGGATTCTGCCACCATCAATACGCGCCCCGGAAAAGTTCGCAAATGCTGAAACAGCGCGCCATAAGGTGAATGGGATTTGTGATCGGCCGGTAACAGCGTTGGCGGGCGTGTGTTGTATTGAGTTATGTTGTTGTTCTGTAATGCTTCTATTGGCTGGTTTTCATCCGTGATGTATTCCTGCATCTCGACTATTGGCCACGCGCTCATATTTCCAAAGAATTCATCCGTGGCAACGAATACCTCGGAGGGTTCCAGCAAGGGTCTTTCCCGGTCATGACGCATTTCGTTGTAGCGCTGACCGGTTTCGCGCTGAAAGTTTTCGGCGATTTCCGTGATCCCGGCTTCCATCAGGCACAGCGCAGACTTCGGAAGGTAATCGAAAATGCTGGCCATATCCGGGAAAAAAAGTGGCAGGTAATAATCCGCTCCCGGCGAGCTGATGCCCTTGCTGATATCGCGGTATAAGGTTACTTTCTGGGGATCACCTTCGAAACGCGCCCGGAAGGTTTGACGAAAGCGCTGGATGGATTCTTCCGTCAGCGGGTATTCACGCGCGGGCAGGAGGCGGATGGCATCGATGGATTTTTCCGAGCGCTGTGTGGCGGCGTCGAACTCGCGGATGGATTCCACCTGATCGCCGAACAGATCGAGGCGATAGGGCCGGTGGCTGCCCATGGGAAATATATCAACCAATCCGCCACGTACGGCAAACTCCCCGGCCTCCATGACCTGTGACACGCTGTGGTAGTTGACGCGCGTCAGCTGTTCGCGCAGTCGCTGAATATCAAGTTGATCACCGACCTTGAGCAGGAAGCTGTGGGCGCTGACGTAATCACGTGGCGAAAGGCGATGTAGCAGCGTGGCCACGGATGCCAGCACCACGCCTTGCCTCAGGTCCGGCAGCCGGTGCAGCGTCTCGAGCCGCTGCGAGATGATGTCCTGATGTGGAGAAAAGATGTCGTAAGGCAGACACTCCCAGTCGGGGAACGGCAGGATGGTCAATTCCGGGGCATAGAAACGAATCTCGTCTTCCAGCCGCTGGGCCGAGAAACTGCTGGCCGTGATGACCAGCACAGGACCACTGTGAGCGGTGGCCGCCGAGGCAATGGCCAGGCCGCGCCCACTACCTGTCAAGCCGCGCCAGCTGAGTCTGCCCCCGGACTCGGTGGGCAAAATTGGCTTCAGGGGCGATGCCAAACGGTTTTTATCGAGAATGGGCAAACGGGCAATCCGCGGACGTACCGCAAGGCCGGCAATTCTACCTCAAGAAGAGGCCAGGATGATCACAGGCCCAATACTCAAAAGTCTTGTCAGGGAGGGGGGTTACGTGCATAATTTAATCCAGCTTAAGAATAACTGTCCCTAAGTAACGGCAGTATATCAACTCAGGAGAATGGCTGAATGGCGACGAAACGTCCGCGCTTTAAGGTTGGTGAAACGGTTTTTTATCCTTCCGCAGGTGTAGGCGTGATTTTAGCAGTCGAAGACATTTATCTATCCGGCCAGGTCGAGTCCTGTTTTGTCATCCGCATTCAGGACACCCAGATGACCGTCAAAGTGCCAAAATCCAATCTCGAAAAAAGCGGCATCCGCCCATTGCTGGACGGGAAAAAGCTCAAGGAATTGTTCAAGATTCTCTCCGCCAAGGGCAAGCGCCGTGTCACCGGTGGCAACTGGGCCGAACGCTGCAAGGACATCGAGCGCCGCATTAACTCCGGCTCCTGCCTCGAGCTCGGCGAAGTGGTGCGTGATTTGACCCGTTGGAAAAAACAATCCGGCCTGTCGTTCGAGGAATCCATGCTGCTGGAAACTGCGAACAGCTATCTCGCGCGCGAAGTGGCCGCCGTGCAGGGCATCGCACCGGACGACGCCAGAGTTCGCATCCTGAGTTATATCGAAGAGCGCGCCTGATTTTTCTCGGGCCGTAATCCTGCTTGACTACTGTTGCCGGAATTTGGGCCCTCATCCCCGCGGGTGGGCAGGGCCGGCGGATGAACTCCTCGGTACCCAAACAGTATCTCCCGCTTCTCGGTCGTCCTGTCATACTGCATACCCTTGAGCGTCTGTGCGCGCATCCGTGCATTCAGGGTGTTCTTGTGGGTGTGGCGCCGGATGACCAGGATTGGCAAAAAATGACCCCCGATCTGAAGCGCTTGTCAAAATTTCTTGGCACCAGCGATGGCGGCGCGTCCCGCGCGCATACGGTATTGAATGGGCTTAAGGCATTGGCAAAACATTCCAAGCCTGATGACTGGGTGCTGGTGCACGATGCGGTGCGGCCGTGCGTACGCAATGGCGATATTGATAAACTGATCTCAGCCGTAAGCGAAGGGGAAGAGGGTGGCTTGCTCGCGTTCCCCGTAACCGACACGGTCAAGCGCGTGGATAATGCCGGGCAGGTGCTGGAAACGGTCAAACGCGACGGCCTCTGGCGCGCGGCCACGCCACAGATGTTCCGGATCAACAAACTGATACCAGCACTTGAGCAGGCCATGAAAACAGGAAAAAATATCACCGACGAAGCCTCGGCGATTGAAGCCGCTGGCGGCCATCCGCGCGTGGTAGTTTGTCACACCGACAATATTAAAATAACGCTCCCGGAAGATTTGGCGCTGGCAGAACTATATATGAAGCAACAGCAGGGAAACGCCTGATGCGTATCGGTCACGGTTACGATGTGCATCCGCTGGTCGCCGGACGAGATTTAGTCCTTGGCGGCGTAAAAATCCCACACAGCAAAGGATTGCAGGGTCATTCCGATGCGGATGTTTTGATCCACGCTATTTGCGACGCCTGCCTCGGCGCCGCCGGGCTCGGCGACATCGGCCGGCACTTTCCCGACACTGACCCGCAGTACAAGAATATTGACAGCCGCAAACTGCTGCGCAAGGTTAAAGAGGCGATCGCCGGACGTGGCTTGAAGGTTGGCAACATCGACAGCACGCTGGTGGCCCAGGCCCCGCGCCTGACCCCACACCTGTCGCAGATGATTCAGAACATCGCCGCGGATCTTGGCATCACGCCGGAGAGTGTGAACATCAAGGCCACTAGTACGGAAAAGCTCGGTTTTGCCGGGCGGGAAGAGGGCATCGGCGCCCATGCGGTTGTGCTTCTGATGACTAAATAATTAATAAATCAAACTCGTTTTAGAAGCACATACACCGCCCCCGTCCCACCGTCGTTGGCGCGGGCGGAGCAGAAGGCGAGGACCTCGCCTTTCTGACGCAGCCACGAGTTGACCTTGCCCTTCAACACCGGTATTTTGCCGATCGATGTGTTTCCCTTGCCGTGAATAATGCGCACCACGCGTTTTTCCTGGTCGCGCGCTTTCTTGAGAAAGGTATTCACGGCCTCGCGCGCCTGGACCGAGGTGGCGCCGTGCAGGTCGAGTTCGGCTTCGATGGCGTATTGGCCGCGGCGCAGTTTGCGGATAACGGAGTGTTGCAAGCCGGGGCGGACGAAGAGCGTTTCGTCGCCGGTTTCGATATCTTCTGCCGGTTCGTAGTCGTCCGACAGTAAACTTTGCATCACCTCGCGCTGATCGCGCAGGGTCTGGTCGGGAACCGGCTTGCGGCCTTTGCGGTGGGGATGAATCTTGTCCTGTTTGACCGGACGGATCTTGCCGACGGCCTTGCGGAACAGGTCGTGCTCGTCGTCATCCTGATGATCGGTAGACATGTGCCAGGCTCCGACTGGTATCCCTCACCCTCGATGCGTTGGGTTTGTGAAGTTCATCCCTGAACTTCACCCTGTGGGCCAGCCTTCGGCTGTCCAATCAGTTCCAAGCGTGGCTTTCCTGCCTCGCTAAGAACTCCAGGGCTTGCCATCCTTGGCAAGCCCGTTCGGCGAACCGCGATTCAATAAATCGCAAACGGTTCGCCTCACCCCGGCGATTTTGTCGTTGCGCTCAACTCAACCTATGAAGCTCATGGACTGGCTTGGCTGCTGGATTTTGGACTGTAAACTGTTTTTTGACAGGTGTCAACAAACAGGCTACAGTGCTTGTCATGATACGGAGCTTCCAGCACAAGGGATTGAAGGAGCTCTATGAGACCGGCCGCAGCGCCAAAGTGCGAGCCGACCTGCGGGAACGATGTTTGCGCCGGTTGGATGCGCTAAACGCGGCTAAGGATTTGAACAAGCTTAATGTGCCGGGCTTTGACTTTCACGGACTGGAAGGAAAACCCAAGCGATACAGTATCCATGTCAACGGCCCGTTCTGTATCACATTCGAGTGGATTGAAGGCGATGCCTGGCGCGTGGATTTGGAAAATTATCACTGAGGTGAACTATGGCTGAATACCTTGTCAAGAACAACCCCAAGCGGCGGCCCACACACCCCGGCGCGATTCTGCGCGAGGACGTATTGCCGGCAATGACGATTTCGGTGAGTGAATTCGCGCGCGGACTCGGCGTTTCGCGCCAGGTGTTGCACAGGATTCTGGCGGAGACACATGGTATCACGCCGGAAATGGCGCTACGCATCGGTGAGTTTCTCGGCAACGGAGCGGAGCTGTGGTTGCGCATGCAGCAGGATTACGATTTGTGGCAGGCACGGGACGCCATGAAACCGACACTCGACCGGATTCGTCGCAACAAGGCAGCGTAACAGCACGCTACTTCAGTTTCTGCAAATAACGATCCGCGTCCAGTGCCGCCATGCAACCGGTGCCGGCGGAGGTGACGGCCTGGCGGTAGACATGGTCCTGCACGTCGCCGGCGGCGAACACGCCGGGGATGCTGGTGGCCGTGGCATCGCCCTGGTCGCCGCACTTGGTCTTGATGTAGCCGCCTTTCATGTCCAGCTGACCTTCAAAAATCGCAGTGTTGGGCGCATGTCCGATGGCGATGAACACGCCTTGCACTTCCAGTTCCTTTTTCTTGCTATTCGAGTCCTTGATGCGCAATTTGGTGACGCCATTCTTTTCGCCGAGAATTTCATCGACCTCGTGATTCCATTCGACGGAGA
Source organism: Sulfuricaulis sp. (assembly GCF_024653915.1). Lineage (NCBI taxonomy): Bacteria > Pseudomonadati > Pseudomonadota > Gammaproteobacteria > Acidiferrobacterales > Acidiferrobacteraceae > Sulfuricaulis > Sulfuricaulis sp. The sequence goes on from NZ_JANLGY010000004.1 coordinate 14,829, forward strand.
TGTTACCGCCCTTGGTTTTGGCCATGAGCTGGTCGATCAGGATGGCCTCAGCCTTGAATTTGTCGCGCCGGTGCACCACGGTGACATGGGAGGCAATGTTGGAGAGGTATATTGCTTCTTCCACGGCGGTGTTGCCGCCGCCGACCACGGCAACTTTTTGGCCCTTGAAAAAGAATCCGTCGCAAGTGGCGCAGCCGGATACGCCCTTGCCCTTGAAGGCCTCTTCCGAGGGAATGCCCAGGTATTTCGCCGAGGCGCCGGTGGCGACGATCAGGGCGTCGCAGGTGTAGACGCCGGAGTCGCCGGTCAGCCGGAAGGGCTTCTGCTTGAGCTCTACCTTATTAATATGGTCAAAGACGATCTCGGTCTTGAAGCGCTTGGCATGTTTCTGCATGCGTTCCATCAGCGCCGGGCCTTGCAGGCCCTCGACGTCGCCAGGCCAGTTGTCCACGTCGGTGGTGGTCATAAGCTGACCGCCTTGTTCGAGGCCGGTGATGAGGACAGGATTGAGATTGGCGCGCGCGGCATAAACCGCGGCCGCGTAACCGGCCGGACCGGAGCCGAGTATGAGCAGCCGGCAGTGTTTAACCTTATCCATTTTACGGTGACTCCGTTGAGAAACTGGGAAACATTTGATAGACAAACACGACGGAAGTTCTTATGGTGCAGCCTCGAAAAAGAGCCGTAATTTCAGCGTGTATGTTACGCCATTGATGCGACAGCGGTAAAGGAGAAGGCATGCGGATCGGCATCCCCAAGGAAGTAAAAGTGCGCGAAGGTCGCGTGGCCCTGATACCGTCCGCCGCGAGCGAGCTGGTGCGACATGGCCATGAGGTTTTTATTCAGTCGACCGCCGGTGTCGCGAGCGGGTATCCGGATGAGGATTATCAAAGCGCGGGCGCGCAGATCGCGCCGGATGCCGCGGCGCTTTACGGTGGCGTGCAAATGGTGCTCAAGGTCAAAGAACCGGTCGCCTCGGAATACCCGCTCCTGCGCAAAGACCATATTCTGTTTTCGTATCTACATCTTGCGGCCCTGCCGAAGCTGGCGCAGACGCTGAAGGAAAAGGGCCTGACGGCCGTGGCTTTTGAAACCGTCGAGGCCAATGGAAAACTGCCGCTGCTGGCCCCCATGAGCTATATCGCCGGACGTCTCTCGGTACATATCGGCACGACTTTGTTGCATGGCCACGCGGGTGGGCGGGGTGTCATGCTGGGCGGGTTGCCGTCCACCGAACGTGGACATGTCGTGATTCTCGGCGCGGGCGTGGCCGGCGGCAATGCCGCCGCAGTGGCGGCTGCGCTCGGCGCGCAGGTGACGGTGCTGGCACCCTATCGCGAGGAGCTGGAACGCATGCACGCACTCGGCCCGAATGTGACGGCGCTGCCATCCCATGCGCGACAGATACACGAAGCGGTGCTCAGCGCTGATTTACTGATTGGCGCGGTACTGATCCCCGGGGCGAAAGCGCCGAAGCTGGTGACAGCCGACATGGTGCGCCAGATGAAACCGGGCAGTGTGATCATAGACATCTCCGTGGATCAGGGCGGCTGTATCGAAACCATCCGTCCGACGGATTACGACCATCCGACCTATATAGAACATGGCGTGTTGCACTTTGGCGTGACCAACATGCCGGGTGCGGTGCCGCGTACGGCGTCACAAGCGCTGTCGACGGTGCTCACGCCTTACGCGTTGCGGCTCGCGACAGAAGGCGGCTTGAAAGATCCGGCCATTGCCAAAGGCATCAACGTTGCCGGCGGCAAGTTTGTCCACCCGGCGGTTGCCGCGGCGCTGTCCGGCTGAACTTTAATAATTGGCGCAGAACCCTGAAAAATGGGAAAATCCGCCATTCTCGACGGCACTCTAAGGAAGGTTGTGACGCAGGCTACCCGCAACAAGAACAGCCCACCGCTGACACCGCGTATCCTCCGCCTGTTGCGTGAAGCGTCCCTGTATGTCCTTGGGGCCATCGCCATCTATCTGCTGATTTCGCTGTGGACCTATACCACCTCGGACACGTCGTGGTCGCACCGGGGCTCTAATACAACCATTTATAATATCGGCGGTCGGGCCGGGGCCTGGCTTTCGGACGTGTTTTTCAACTTGTTTGGCTACGTGGCATACCTGCTGCCCATCATGATCGCCATTACCGGTTGGCGTATTTATTTACATCGCAAGGACCCGGCACCCACGGGTTTGAAGCATCGCCTTCTGATGACCAGTAGTTTTCTTGCCGCCGTGATCGGGGCCTGCGGGCTGGCCGGATTGCATTTCGCACAGGGCAAGACCGGCATGCCGTTCGCGAGCGGCGGCTGGCTGGGAAATGCCGTGGGACTCGGCATGGCCTCGACCTTCAGTTTCACCGGCGCCACGCTGTTCCTGCTGGCGCTATTTCTTTCAGGCGTGACGATGTTTACAGGCCTGTCCTGGCTCAAGCTGATGGACAGCGTCGGCCACGGAAGCTTTGTGTTTGCTGACTGGCTGTATGAATTCAGCTCCACCCAAATCGACCGCTTTATCGGCATGCGCGCCCGTCGTGCGCGGCGCGAAGTGGTCGCAGAAGATACGAAAGTGCTGGAAAAACATTCCCCGCCTCGCATTGAACCGGTGATTACCAAGCCGGCGCCGAGCCGGCGCGCCGAAAAGGAAAAACAGGTGCCGTTGTTCAATCTTCCGGCGCCGGGCGAGTTACCGCCATTGTCACTGCTTGATCCGGCGGAGAAGGACAAGGCCCCGCAGTTCTCCAAGCAGTCACTCGAAAGCATGGCGCGTTTGCTGGAGAAAAAGCTGCTCGATTTTGACATCGAGGCGCAGGTGGTGGCGGTACATCCGGGTCCGGTGATCACGCTTTTTGAAATTGAGCCGGCACCTGGCATCAAGGCGGCGCAGATCACCAACCTGCAGCGTGATCTGGCACGTTCACTGTCTGTCGTCAGCCTGCGCGTGGTGGAAAACATTCCAGGAAAGACTTCGGTGGGTATCGAGATACCCAATGAGTCTCGCGAAACCATCCGGCTTTCCGAAGTATTATCTTCGCAGGCCTATGAAGAATCGGTTTCGCCGCTGTCGCTGGCGCTGGGCAAGGACATCAGCGGCAATCCGGTGGTGGTGGATTTGTCCAAGATGCCGCATCTCATGATTGCCGGCACCACCGGGTCGGGGAAATCGGTGTGCATCAACTCGTTGATTCTGAGTCTGGTGTATAAATCCACACCGGAAAACGTGCGCATGATCATGATCGATCCCAAAATGCTGGAGCTCGCGGTGTACCAGGGCATCCCGCATTTGTTGGCACCCGTGGTGACGGACATGAAGCAGGCGGCCAATGCCTTCAAGTGGTCTATTGCCGAGATGGAACGGCGTTATCGCCTGATGGCCGCGCTCGGCGTGCGTAATCTTGCAGGCTACAACCGCAAGATTACGGATGCACAGGAGGCCGGCAAACCCATCATGGATCCGCTGGTGCAACCGGGCGAAGAAGCATCAGAACTCAAGCCATTGCCGCTGATCGTCATCATCGTGGACGAGCTGGCGGATATGATGATGGTCGTCGGCAAGAAAGTGGAAGAACTTATCACGCGTCTGGCGCAAAAGGCGCGCGCCGCCGGGTTGCACCTGGTTTTAGCGACGCAACGTCCGTCCGTCGACGTCATTACGGGGCTCATCAAAGCCAATATTCCTGCGCGTATTGCATTTCAGATGTCTGCGCGCGTGGATTCGCGCACCGTGCTCGACATGATGGGCGCTGAACAACTGCTTGGCACCGGAGACATGTTGTACTTGAGCGTGGGCCAACCGTTACAACGCGTGCACGGAGCCTTTGTGGCCGACCACGAGGTGCACAAGGTCGCCGCCTTTTTGAAGAAAAGTGGCGAGCCCGTTTACGATGAGCAGATTCTGGTTGGCGACACCGGCGTAAATGATCAGGGTTTTTTGCATGAAGGCGGCAATGGCAATGGCGGAGTGAATGGTGAGTCAGATCCGCTGTACGACGAAGCGCTCAAGATCGTGACCGAGACTCGGCGCGCCTCTATATCGGGCGTCCAGCGCCGTCTGCGCATCGGTTATAACCGTGCGGCACGGCTGATTGAGGATATGGAGCGCTCCGGTGTTGTCGGGCCGCTGCAACCCAATGGCAGCCGCGAAGTGCTGGCACCGCCACCGCCCCGCGTTGGTTGACTCAGGCCAATTCGCTACCGCATGAAGCGCTTTTTAATCCTGCTGCCCATCCTGTTTTTAACGGGTTTTGCCCAGGCGGCGAATAATCCCAAATCGGGCACGGACAGCCTGCGTCGGTTTTTTAATGAGGTAAACAGTTTCAGTGCCCGCTTCAGTCAGGTGGTGCTCGACGAGCGGCACAGCCCGATCCAGGAGTCCTCCGGTACGCTCTGGATAGAGAGACCGAATAAATTCCGCTGGGATTATGATAAGCCTTACAAGCAACAGATCGTGGCCGATGGCAAGCGCCTCTGGGTTTACGATGTTGGCCTGCAACAGGTGACCGTGCGAGCCCTGTCCAATGGTCTGGGCGATACGCCGGCCATGCTGCTTGCCGGCAAGGGCCGGCTGGATGACAATTTCAAAATCAAGGCGCTCAGCACGCAGAACGATCTCGAGTGGGTACAGTTGACGCCGAAACACAAGGACAGCGGCTATGAGGACATCCGTATTGGGTTCGCGCTGGGCAAGTTACGCGCGCTGGAAATGGTGGATGGTTTCGGGCACGTGACGCGCGTGACGCTCGAATCTCCCAGAGAAAATATACGGATTGAATCAACTCGTTTCAGTTTCACGCCACCCGAAGGCGTGGATGTGGTGGGCGAGTAGGCCATTCCATTCTGAAAGATTCTGATTTATGAGTTTTTGACGCAAAGGCGCAAAGACGCAAAGTTTTTTTGAGGCTTCATTCTCAAACTCTTTTCTTTGCGCCTTCGCGTCTTTGCGACAGACGATCATATAAATCATATATTCATCGTATGGCGATGCAGGACCTGTTTCCGGAAACCCAATCCATGCCGTGGCAACCGCTGGCGGACCGCATACGGCCGCAAAGCTTGGAGGATTTCTACGGTCAGTCGCATCTGCTCGCGCCGGGCAAACCGCTGCGACTGGCCATCGAGGCCGGCATCCTGCATTCGATGATATTTTGGGGCCCGCCCGGCACCGGCAAGACCACGCTGGCGCGCCTGATCGCGAGCCGCACCCAGGCGCATTTCATCGCCATCTCTGCCGTTTTTGCCGGCGTAAAAGAAATTCGCGCGGCTGTCGAAGCAGCCAGGCAAACACGGGCTGAAGGTCATCCAACCGTTCTGTTTGTGGACGAGGTGCATCGCTTCAACAAGGCGCAGCAGGATGGATTCTTGCCCTATGTAGAAGACGGCACGCTGACCTTCATTGGCGCCACCACGGAAAATCCCTCGTTTGAATTGAACAACGCGTTACTCTCGCGTGCGCGCGTCTATGTGCTCAAGGCCCTGACCGAGGACGAGATTCGTCAGGCTATCGACCGGGCGCTGACGGATGAAATTACCGGCCTGGGCGCACAGCATCTGGAAATGTCGACCGAGGCGCGCGATCTGCTGGCGCAGGCGGCCGACGGGGATGCGCGCCGGGCGCTGAATCTGCTCGAGATGGCCTCGGACCTCGCCACGAAACAGCATGACAAACCGACAGTTACCATCGACTTGATCAGGGAGGTGGTCTCAGGCGGTGTACGCCGTTTCGACAAGCAGGGCGAGGCGTTTTTCGATCAGATATCCGCGCTGCATAAATCCGTGCGCGGTTCTGATCCGGACGCTTCCTTATACTGGTTTGCGCGCATGCTTGATGGTGGTTGCGATCCTCTGTATATCGCGCGGCGCATCGTGCGTATGGCCTCGGAAGACATCGGAAATGCCGATCCACGGGCCTTGCAACTGGCCCTGAATGCCTGGGACGTGCAGGAGCGTTTGGGCAGCCCTGAAGGGGAACTCGCCATTGCCCAGGCTGTTGTTTACATGGCCTGTGCTCCCAAAAGCAATGCCGTGTACACAGCCATGGGTAGCGCCATGGACGACGCCAGAAAACAGGGTTCGCTTGAGGTGCCATTGCATCTGCGTAATGCCCCCACGCGTCTGATGAAGGAACTGGGCTACGCCAGGGGCTATCGCTATGCCCACGATGAGACCGAGGCATACGCCGCCGGTGAAAATTATTTTCCGGACAAGCTTGGCAGGCGCCAATATTATTTCCCCACTGAACAGGGATTAGAAGGTAAAATTGCGGAACGTTTGGCATACCTGAAGGGTCTTGACCGTAGCGCCCGCGGGCCAGATGGCATGAAGGAAAAAAAGAAACCGGGAATATAAGGCAAGTAATGAGATGAAAATGATGCACAGGGCTCAATAGTGAAAATTATTCTGATAATACATGGCGTTTACCTCTGGCTAGTAGCATTGCCGATCTTGGCTAACGGCTCAGACTCGACGCCTTCTGTGACACAGGCGCAGATATCAGCACCGAAAGCAGCTCAAAAACCATCCGGCGCTAACTACGAGGCTGGGTTGGCAGCTTATGATGCCGGCGACTACGGCAAGGCACGCCATATATGGAAGCCTCTGGCGGAAACAGGCGACGTGAGCGCGCAGCGTGGCATGGGAAAAATGTATTCAAAGGGGCAAGGTGTTGATCGCGATTTCACTGCGGCGCACAAGTGGTATCGCCCGGCGGCGGAAAAAGGTGATGCTGAGAGCCAATACCGTCTGGCCGTTGGTTATGCGTATGGTTTGGGGGTCAAGAAAGATGAGGCCGCCGCGGCCACGTGGTTGAAGAAAGCCGCCACCAACGGGCAGAAACGCGCGCAGAAGTCATTGGCCAAAGCCTACGAAGACGGTTTGTTCGGTCTGCCGCGCGACCCGGCCCAGGCGAAGTACTGGTACGACAAGGCCAATTCCGGTTCGTGAAAAAACATAGATATTTCCACCCGTGAGGTGCGCATTCCCATGAGACAAGTGCTGGCGATAGCCGCGGGCGGCGCTGTAGGGAGTCTGTTGCGCTTCTGGATGTCAAACTGGGTGCATTCATTTGCTGACCGATCGTTTCCTTATGGCACGCTGGTTGTAAACGTGCTGGGTTGTCTCCTGATGGGATTTTTGTTTGTGCTCTTCATCGATCGACTGAGCGACAACCCGGTGCTGCGTGCCGGCATCCTCATCGGTATCCTGGGCGGATTTACCACGTTCTCGGCGTTTTCCATCGAAACATTCAATCTCATTGATCAAGGTGCCTGGGCTAAAGCCGTGGCGAACATGAGCGGGAGCCTGGTGCTGTGTGTTGGAGCCACCTGGATTGGCGTGTTGCTGGGGAGGCAGGTATGAAGGTAAGCGATATCATCATGGTGCGAATCTATCTGACCGAAGCCGGCGAACTGCAGAAAACTCTGCTTGCCAAGCTGCACGATGAGGAAAAGGTGCGGGGCGTGACCGTGTTCCGCGGCATTTCCGGCTTCGGCCGTTCCGGCATAATGCATTCTTCATCATTACTGGATCTCTCGCTTGATCTGCCCCTGGTCATAGAGTTTTTCGATAAGCCAGAAAAGATAAAACGCATACTGACGCACCTCAGGGAAATCCTGCCTCCCGGACATGTCGTTTCGTGGTATGCGCATGTGAACGAAGGTTGATCAGACGCTCAACTCGGAAGCAACTTTACTGACATGCTAGATCCCAAATTACTCCGGACCAACCTCGATGAAGTGGCGCGCCAGCTTGGACGCCGCGGTTACCGGCTGGACACGCAGGCACTGGCCGTGCTCGAAGAAAAACGCAAGAAGGCGCAGGTGATCGCCCAGCAATTCCAGAATGAGCGCAACACAAAATCCAAAGCGATTGGCGTGGCAAAATTGAAAGGGGAGAACAGTTCACGCCTGATGCAGGAGGTAGCGGACATTGGCGCGGCACTCACGCAATCGGAGACTGAGCTCGAACAGATCCAGAATGACATCAACGAAATAGTGCTCGGTATACCCAACATACCCCATGCCAGCGTGCCGGACGGAAAGGATGAGAACGATAACAAGGAGATCCGGCGTTGGGGCGAGCCGCGCCAATTTGGCTTCACGCCAAGAGATCACGTCGATCTGGGCGCGGCGCTGGGCATGATGGATTTCGACGTGGCAACCAAGATCACCGGCACTCGTTTTGTCGTCATGAGCGGTGCTTTGGCGCGCCTGCACCGTGCGCTCATTCAGTTCATGCTCGACCTGCACACGCGCGAGCACGGCTATACCGAGACCTACGTACCCTACCTGGTGAATGCCAACAGCCTGCGTGGTACCGGCCAGCTACCGAAGTTCGAGCAGGATCTGTTTGCCCTGAACGGCGAGCAACGTTATTACCTGATTCCCACAGCGGAAGTGCCCGTGACCAATATTGTCCGCGATGTAATTGTCGAAGCGGGTCACATGCCCAGGAAATATGTTTGTCATACGCCGTGTTTTCGCAGTGAGGCAGGTTCATACGGGAAGGATACGCGCGGGATGATTCGCCAGCATCAGTTCGAAAAGGTGGAACTGGTACAGGTGGTGCGTCCGCAGGATTCCTATCAGGCGCTGGAAGACCTGACGAACCATGCTGAAACTGTTCTGCAACGTCTTGAGCTGCCGTATCGGACAGTGGCATTGTGCACTGGTGACATGGGTTTCTCGGCCGCCAAAACCTACGATATCGAAGTGTGGTTGCCGGGTCAGAAAAAATACCGCGAGATATCCTCGTGCAGCAACTTCGAGGATTTTCAGGCACGACGCATGCAGGCGCGCTGGCGCAATCCGCAGACCGGCAAGCCAGAACTGGTGCATACGCTCAATGGCTCCGCACTCGCGGTTGGGCGCACATTGGTGGCGATTTTGGAGAATTATCAAGATGATAAGGGCGCGATAAGGGTCCCAAGCGTCTTGCGTCCTTATATGGGTGCTATGGATAAAATCGAGACCGCTCAATGACGTCGTTTATCTGATGATATAATCAGCGGCAAAATTGGGGGAGAGTCTCTGTTCAGGAGACATAATAAAAGTGGTGCCGGATTCCAAACGAACAATAACCCGACTTAGGGCGCTCATTGTCCTTTCATTCATCGTCTATGCGCCTTATTACCTGATATGGCGTTTGGGCACGTTTAACCCGTCAGCCCCGTTTTTTTCATGGCTAATCTGGGGTGCTGAGGTATTCGGTTACCTGACAGCGGTCTTGCATGTTTTTATGGTCAGCCGTCTGACCTCGCCTGAGGCCACCCCCCCGCCGAAGGGCCTGACAGTCGATGTGTTCATCCCCACGTATAACGAGAGCGCCAACCTGCTGCGGCATACGCTGTTGGCCGCTACACGCATGGAATATCCGCATGAAACCTGGTTGCTGGATGACGGCAACCGTCCCGAGATGGCGGCCCTGGCCAAGGAACTGGGGTGTCGTTATCTGACGCGGACTGAAAATATCAATGCCAAGGCAGGTAATTTGAATAATGCGTTGACTCAGAGTCGGGCTGATTTCGTAGCGGTATTTGACGCCGACCATGTACCACACAAAGATTTTCTCAATAAGACATTAGGTTTCTTTCGCGACGAAAAGGTGTCGTTCGTTCAGACGCCGCAGGATTTCTACAACCTCGATTCGTACCAGCACCGACGTCACCGGCGGCTGAGTTATGTCTGGACAGAACAATCCCTGTTTTTCCGCGTGATACAGCGCGGGAAGGACTATTGGAACGCCGCTTACTTTTGTGGCAGCTGTGCCGTGCTGCGGCGCAGCGCCCTGGAAAGCATCGGTGGTTTTGCCACCGGTACCGTGACGGAGGATTTGCATACTTCCATTCGCCTCCACAAGAAAGGATACAAGGCGACCTATTACCCGGAGAGTCTGGCATTCGGACTGGCGCCGGATTCCGTACGCGCTTTTTTGTTGCAGAGACGACGGTGGGGGCAGGGCGCCATGCAGGTTTGGCGCAAGGAAGGTATTTTGTTTGCGCGTGGACTTACATTGCCACAGCGTCTGAATTATCTGGCGTCGGTATTAACCTATTTCGACGGCTGGCAAAAAGCCATATTTTACGCGGCGCCGGCGGTGGTGCTGATGACGGGGGTAATGCCGATCAGTGCGCTCGGAACAGATTTCTTGCTGCATTTCATCCCCTTTTATATCTTGTGTTTTTGGGCCTATGAAGAAGCGGGACGCGGTTATGGCGGCACTCTCCTGACAGAGCAATATAATATGGCGCGCTTTGCCACGTTTGCGCTGGCGACCATCAGTGGTTTTGGGCGACACCTGAAGTTCACCGTGACACAAAAAGTCAGTCTGGAGCAGGATAAGGCCCGCACCGTTATTCCGCAGCTATTCGTGTTGATGCTCAGTATCGCTGCGATAATCATCGGGGCAGTCTTGTGGTCGTCGCAGCAGTATCTGACTCCCGGAGCGTTTTGGGGCAATGTTATCTGGGCGAGCATTAACCTCGGGTTGGCCGGGTCGGTAGTACGCTTCACGTTGTTGCGCAAACACCGGAGACGTGAATATCGATTCCCGATCCCTTTGCCGGCCTTCATTGGCAAGACAGAAGAAGACAGAGTGCTCGGTCTGGTCGAGGATATTTCGGCTGCCGGGTGCCGTTTCATATCTGAAAATCCGGTTACCACGAGTCGCAATGTGAACGGCGAAATCTTTCTGCCCAGCGGGCGGATGACGTTCACGGCCAGCATCAGCCGTCACGAAGCGCCAGTGTCGCCGGCCCCGGACCGTCATGGTAAATCACCTGAATTCGAGAAACGTATATCGCGACAAAAACTTGAATATGGCCTGGCATTCCAGTGGAAATCAGCCAACGACGCTGTTCAATTGGAGAATTTTCTCTACGGATCGGATTTGCAATGGCGGATTCTTGATTTGCAAGAAGGCATAACGACCCCGGTTGACTGGGTCGCCGGTCTGTTTACAACTGCAAAAATGGAAAAAGTTTCCGGAATCTCGACAGGCGAGTGGCTCCCGGTAATTTATCACCAAGCCAGCAAGGGCGGCGTGCAAGACAAATTTGCCGTGCTGTCCAGAACAGACAGGACGCAGCATACTGCCAGAATGATCATGTTCGAGCCTGTCCCGAGAGGTTCACGACTCGAATTTTACATTTTTGGCCAGATGCCTCGGGATCACGTGCAGGGAAAAATTACAGAAGTGAACAAATTACAGGCGACAACCGCGGATGTCTATATTTCCCATGTCATGCTGGATTCCAGGTGATTTAATGAAGCGCCATGACTGTAAATATTTATTTGTGCCACAAACGGTATCATCGATGCCGTTTGTTGTTGCCATATTGGTATCGATTAGTTTGCCATGGTCTAATCAAACCCATGCAAGGGAGTGGCTCGGACTAACCGGGCTGGAGTTGGCGGAACAGAGCAATACCTATGCCTTCGCCGGCGTTGTCGCGCCGCTTGATTCAAACACTGCCCTCGGTCAGGGATGGGTGCAGCGTTACTGGCTCGATTGGGTGAAATACCGTTTCGATTCGGGAGGCGAGGAAGTGCGGGCACGGGCACCTGGTTTTTCGGCCTCGCTGGGTTATCAGCAGAGCAATTCCACAGGTTTCTGGGCTGCTTATGCTGGTGCCGGTTATCGAGACACTACCCTGACGCCCGACAGACCCGCTGTAGAAGTGCGTGGCAGCCATAGTTCTTTGCAATTGCTCGCTGAGCTGGACAGTCGCTTTGCCAAAGACTGGCGTTTTGCCGGAGCGGTCCAATATTCTGCCGGGCCGGACAGTTACTGGTCACGTGCCAAGTTTTTGAATAAATTATCAACTGTCTCTTTTTGGCACGGTATAGAGTTCGTTTTCCAGGGCGACCCAGACTATAAAGCCTACAAGATTGGATTAGTCCTCGATGAATTGCCTGTGGGTAATGGTGTTACTGCCAATTTTAAAGTTGGGGTCAATAAAACAAAGGGTCTCAATACTATCGGCTATGTCGGGATAGAGTTTGTAGGTATTTTTGGAAATAAATAAAAAGCTCAAATCGTTATATCTCTAATGGCTGCCGTGACCAATATCTGCCCCAGTCTTATCGCTGGAATAATTTGTACTTGCTCGATCTTTTCCGTGGCTTGGCAGGATGTGCAGCGCTCTAGCATGTGTGTCTGTTTCTAAGCTATTCTCCTCTCTCCGGAGGGGTGGGTGAGGCGGGAATTCGCGAGAGTCCAGTGGACTCTCGCGCCGCCGAACGCGAGGCAGGAGCCGAGCTGGGGGGCGCGACAGGGACGTTACCCTGTAGGTGGATGAATGAGCCCCACCGATGTAAAGCTCACAATTCAATCTACAGTTAAATAATTGGAGGGGTGGCCGAGCGGTTTAAGGCACCGGTCTTGACGAGGATCGTCGGGAGCGATCCCGGACAGCGGAGCGCAGCGACGCTGGCCCCGAAGGGGCGCCGGACAAGGATGTCCGGCGCAAAACCGGCAGTTCAATTTTTACAGTTAACAATTGGAGAGGTGGCCGAGTGGTTTAAGGCGGCGGTCTTGAAAACCGTTGACGGGTAACCGTCCGGGGGTTCGAATCCCTCCCTCTCCGCCAATTAATCTAGGCAATTACAACATTGGCAGAACATATTTTCCCACGAAATAGGAAACTCGAAAAATATCTACAAACCTGACGACCGGTATAAAGGAAGCATGCGTATTGAGACAAGGGGGCCGAAAGAAGGTGTATGCAATATCTGTGGTACTTACGGTCCACTTACCGAGGATCACACCCCGCCGAAGGGCAGTATCCGTGTCTCGCAGGTTGAGATGCGACATATCACAGGCTTGCTCAGCACAGGGAAAGCGGACCGAGAGTTTCGCCTGTCACAGAATGGAGTCAAATACCGGACCCTCTGCGCACGGTGTAATAACACCTTATTGGGCGCGAATTACGATCCAGCCTTTATTGATTTCACTTCCCAGATCGGCGCATTTTTAAAAAGTAGCCTTGCGCTTCCGCCGACCATGAACGTGAAAGCTAAGCCGCAGAAAATCATGCGTTCCGTGCTCGGTCATATTTCGGCTCAGGGTGTGGATCGTTACAAGAAGGGGCCAAATACTGAACCATTGCGGGATTACATCCTTGACCCGTCTGCGCCATTACCTGCCGCAATTAACATTTATTATTGGATTTACCCATTTCAAAGACAGGTGCTAGTTCGTGACTGCGCGCTGTCTGATCTTAAGGTGGGTCAGCCGGTTGTGATTTGGCTCATGAAATTTTTCCCTGTCACTTTTATGGTCACATGGAACGAACCAGCTGGTTACGCTTTTCGCGTTCCCATCTTATCAACACACAGGACGCTCGGGATTAATGGCGAGGTTGAATTGCCGATCCCCCTGAGGCCGATAGTACATGAGTTTTGGCCCCAAGCGCCGACTCAGTATTCCTTTCTGCTTTATGGCCAGGAAGCCATCTGGGCTATTGGCAGACCAGCATAAGGTGCGTTCTGCATTTTCTACCACTTTACGGATATCCGTAACGGGATAGAACTCTACGCAGCGTGTCAGAGAATCCGGGGTATAATTCACGCATGGATTTTTTCCCAATTTTCCTCAATCTCAGGAAACGTCCCTGTGTCGTCATCGGGGGTGGAGAGGTAGCGTCACGTAAAATATTCCTGTTACTGGATGCCGGGGCGCTGGTCACCGTATTTTCCCCGGCTCTCGGTGAGACAATTCGCAAATGGTCGGATGAGGGAAAGATCAAGCATGTTGCACAGGAATTCCACCCAGAGATGCTGGAGGGGTGCGTGCTCGTGATTGCGGCAACAGACGACGCCTCGGTCAACCGCCAGGTTTCCGAGGCCGCCAAGGCGCGCGGTATCCCGGTGAATGTCGTGGATCAACCGGATCTGTGTACGTTCATCATGCCATCCATCATTGACCGATCGCCTATTACCATAGCGGTTTCCACCGGAGGACGTTCTCCTGTTTTGGCGCGCCTGATCCGCGCGCGCCTGGAATCGATGATCCCCGCCGGTTACGGCAGACTGGCCGGGCAGGTGACCACATTTCGTGAAAAGGTCAAACAGACATTCAAACATCCGCCACGTCGCCGGCAGTTCTGGGAAGAAGTGTTACAGGGTCGCATCGCTGAGCTGGTTTATTCGGGGCAGGACAAGGCCGCGGAGAAAGCGCTGCAGGAGAGAATTGATTCTGCCGACGGGAATAAGCCCCGGATCGGCGAGGTATACCTGGTTGGTGGAGGCCCGGGAGACCCCGATTTGCTGACTTTTCGCGCGCTGCGGTTGATGCAGCAGGCGGATGTGGTTGTCTACGACCGGTTGGTGTCGCCAGCCGTGCTGGAGTTGGTGCGGCGCGATGCCGAACGCATTTACGCCGGTAAGGAGCGCGATAATCATGCGCTTCCGCAGGAGGACATCAATCACCTGCTGGTGCGGCTGGCAAAAGAAGGCAAGTGCGTGGTGCGGCTCAAGGGTGGCGACCCCTTCATCTTTGGCCGCGGTGGTGAGGAAATTGACACGCTGGCAGCCGAAGGCATTCCGTTCCAGGTGGTGCCCGGTATCACTGCCGCCGCTGGATGTGCGGCTTACGCCGGTATTCCCCTCACTCACCGCGACTATGCCCAGTCAGTCGTGTTTGTGACCGGGCATTTGCAGGATGGCACCGTCAATCTGAACTGGAAGGCGTTGGTGCAACCGGACCAGACCATCGTCTTTTATATGGGTCTGCATGGCGTTGAATCAATCTGCCGCGAGCTGATCAAACATGGCCTGCCGGCGAACATGCCGGCGGCACTGGTGCAGCAGGGCACCACACGCAATCAGCGGGTGCTGACCGGCGATCTGAGCAGTCTTCCGGAAATCGTGAAGCAGGCCAAGGTCAAACCACCGACGCTGATTATTGTCGGCGAGGTTATCAAGCTGCACGAGAAATTGAAGTGGTTCCATCCGACGCCTGCCAGCGGAGACCAGTGAGGTCAGTTCGTTTTAGAAACAGGATGCCAGACAACGCTTGATTTTGCATCAAGTGGGCGACATGCTTGTCGACGGCGAGGCCGGTGAGAAAGGCTGTGATTTCTTGCTCACCTATTTCGAGGGGGGGGTAACGCTGCGCACCTAGTCGATCTGTTTGGGTGGCTGGAAAGGAGTGGTGTATTTCTGAACCAGTATCGGGTGTGTGTAATATTGAGTGTCTTGTAAAAACATTAGATTACAGACAATGAAAAAGATTATACGCCTCGCTGGTGTCTTTACACCCGAATTTTCGGGTGTCTATTTTTAGTTAGACCTTCCAAACAGGGCGCGCTATGCGAGAAATTTCTCCAGAGGAAGCCAAAGATAAATTCGGCGTTTTCACTCGCCACCACGAACTAGATCTAGGCGGTGAAAAGCGATTTCGCTTATACAAGAATGATGGCACTGGTTACATTCGGACAGATCGCAGTGAGGCGAAAGGTGAATGGCAGGAAGGGCATTGGCACGACAAAATTATGGAGACTTATATCATTCAGTGCGGATGGATCGGTTTTGCCGAGTTAATCGAAGGGGCCTTGAAGGTTCAGGTGCTTAAGGAAGGGGCAATTGTTACGACTAGGCCCGGAATAAGTCACAACGTGTATATGCCTAATGGAGCGGTAATTCATACGGTGAAGCACGGCATAGGAGAAGGCGAAGATCGCATGCCAGATAAGAACATCACTCAAATGACTAAGGGGCTGTCTGAATCAGCAATTCATACTCTTGCCCGGCAAAACAACGGCAGTACTGCACGGGCCGCGACCACCTACTGTGATGAATATCGTCACTTCGACAACCTGATATGGCAGTTGCCTGGCTGGTCTACAGCTGTGTTTCTAGGTGCAGCAGCGATCTTAGGCCAAGCGAATGTCCAGAGCGCCCAGAAATTGATGCCTGGAACAAACCTAATGATATTCGTTGTCGGCTTCTTGGCGATCGTATTCATGTTCTTGTTGGGGTTAACCCAAGTTCTTGTTCGTTTCCGCCGACATCAACGTCCTCTAAAGATATATTCGCGTACACCTTGGTATTCTTCGGCTTCAACATACCTTCAGTTGTTCGTAACCATTCAAGCGTTCTCGGTATTGTTTCTTCTGTTGGTGATCTCAGGGGTTTCAGCGCCCTGGGCAGGGGTAATCTGCGCTGTTATTACTATTGTGCTCTCCATCATACGAGAGCGTGCACTTCGAAGCAGTAACCGTGCCGGGCAGGTCTAACACGTCGCTCAACCTGACTCGCCACGTCGGCGCTGCGCGCCTCGTGGCTCGCAGGTTAGCTTAGCGTTATGCCGCTAAGCCCGGCGAGGAGAAGTCGAAATGAGGTATTCCCCGAAATATGCAATTCAGGCTGGTGGAGACATGCGTCAGTGGAGCAACCCAGAACGCACTTTCCGCTTCAGCCTGGTTAAAGTTAACTTTGACTGCGAACCCGATGCATACCCGGGCGTTTTGATTCTCACCGATCAGAGCTACAAGGAAGCCTTCGGCGAACGTTCTGTCCTCCAAACATCGGACCCTGACTATGAAGTAGTGAAGAGGCGAATAGAGACTCTTAACACCGAAGTCAACGAAATGCTGAAGTCCGATATTGAAAAATAGCCCGCGTAGGGCGCAATAGCGCAGCGTATTGCGCCGCATGCTTGAGGATGAAATCGTTCGTCCAAGCCCGTTATCGACGTGCCTGGTATCCGGTATTTCACTGCGTTATGTTGTAACGAAGGGCTCATGTCCTACGCCACTATTATTTTAGGGAACCTCTAAATATTTCTTCTCATGTAGGTTGGGTCAAGTTACGTTACGGCGGACCCAACAAAATCACATTGTTCGGTGGGTATCGCTTCGCTCAACCCACCCTACATTTGAATTATTAGAGGTTCCCTTTAGTTAAAGATATCTTGAGCTGTTACTCCGTGGACCTGGCAGCATCTGCTGCTTTTTTCCGTCCCAGCCCCTGTTCCACCGCAATCACGGCGGCTTCCACGCGCGAATGCACCCCCAGTTTTCGCAGGATGGCCTTGACGTGAAGTTTGACGGTGCCGTCCGTAATACTCAGATCGCGGGCAATCATCTTGTTGCTCTGACCCTCGGCGACGTGTCTCAGAATTTCCATCTCGCGCGGAGTCAGGCCTGAAAGCGGCGCGGCGGAGCGTTTAGGTGGTTCGTTCGTCTGGCCCTGCACAATACGCGCGAGCGTTCCGACCATTTCCTTGGCGACCACGTTGTCGCCGCGCAGGGCGGCCTCCAGCGCCGGCACCAGGTCTTCGGGCTCCATGTCCTTGAGCAGATAACCCTCGGCGCCGCCGCGCAGGGCGGCGCGCAGATCGGCATCGTCCCGGCTCATGGTCAGCATGAGTATGGGCACCGTGACATTGCTGGCGCGCAGTTTTTCGAGGGTTTCGATGCCGTTCATCCCGGGCATTTTGATGTCCAGCAGTATGACATCGGGTACGAGTGCCAAAGCCTGTTTGATGCCTTCGTCGCCGCTGCCAACGGATGCTGCTACTTCCACGCCCCGACTGCGCAGCAGCTCCTCAAGGCCCTTGCGGACCAGGGCATGATCATCGATTAGCAGAACGCGCAATCCGGATCCCCTTTGTTCTGTTATTTTGCCGCGGCGGTCTGGTGCGGCGCGAGCGGAAACGATAACACAATACGTGTGCCTTCACCGGGCTCGCTTTCAATGGTGAGTTCGCCTGGCAGACGTTCCGCGCGTTCGCGCATCACGGAAAGCCCGATGTGTTCGCCGGGTCGCGCCTCAGAAACTGCCGCGATGCCCTCGCCATCGTCCTCGATCAGCAGGGTATAGGCCCCACGACTGTCGTTATTGAGCAATATACGGGCGTTGCAGGCGTGGCTGTGCTGGCGGATGTTCGACAGGGCTTCTTTGACGATGTGGAAAATCTGGCTTTCCTGAAGTGGCGTGAGGTTGAGCTTTTGGCATTCGTTGTGAAAATAAACATTGATCCCGGTTTCCTGGCTGAAGCGTTCCACCATGCCGGCCACAGCGGGCACCAGCCCACGCTCATCAATTTTCAACCGGTAATTGGCCAGCAGTTCACGCAGGCTGACATGTGCCTCCTCGATAGCAGTTCGCAGGTGGCGCACCTCGCTTTGGGAGACGCGCAGGTCCTTCTTGTGCAAGGATTCGCCGAGCATTTTGACCTGCAGGCGCATGCTGACCAGTCCCTGCGCCAGTGAATCATGCAATTCATTGCCGATGATGTTGCGCTCTTCCATGATGGCGAGCTGTCGCGCCTGGTTGTCGAGCCGGGATTTTTCGAGCGCCAGGCCAAGATGTTTGCCGATACTGTTCAGCAGATCATGGATATCCTCCCCCAGTGCTGACATGGGCCGGTCAAGGAACAAGTTGTAAACACCCACGATACGATCCTGGTAAGTGACGGGGACCACGACAAATTCCTGGCAGTCCTGATTCAGCATCGGTGTGCCCAGCAGTTTGGCGCAGGGCTGGGTTCCGCGCTGGATACGGATGCCGCCTTCTTTGGCGGCCCAACCGCACTGACACAGGCTGGTATCCATCGAGCGGTCTTTCTCCACCACTTCCGCCGACAGGCCGCGACTGGCGACGAGGCGTGTCTGGCCGTTGTTCGTGAGTATGCGCACGGTCGCGGCGCGCGCATCCACCAGTTCGATGAAGGTGTCGAGGAAACTTTCCAGCAGTTTGTCGAGATCGCCCGGCTGGCTGAGGCTTGAAGCGATGTCGTAAAGAATATCCAGTGACTGGGTTTTGCGCGCCAGTCGCACGGTTTGGGCGCGTACGTGTGAATCCATATCCATGGTCAGCGATTTGAGCTCATCGCTCAGGCGGTTCATGTCTTGCGCCAGCTCGCGAAATTCGCCGTTTTCGGGAACCGGAATGCGAGCCGAAAGGTTACCGCTGCGCATACGCAGCGACCAATTCCGCAGGTGAGCCAAGGGCTCCACCAGATCGTGGCGCACGCGCGCGATAATCAGCCAGATCAGCGCGAGGCCCGTCAGCATCAGCAGACCCAGCAGGGGATAAAGCGCATAGGCATGTTGCGGATAGGCCAGGATAACAAACGCTTCCGCCCCCACGCCGGCAAAGATCAAGGCCAGACCCAACAACGGCAATGACAGGCGATTCAGGAAAAGCCTGTGCGTTTTTCGCTGCCATTCCGTGGCGGGCGGTATTGCCAGCGTGGCCGGCCGGGGAGATCCTGACCTTGTCTGTTCGGGAGAAGTACTCATATATACGCCGCATCCGTGAGCGGCGGGAAACCTTTGATCATTAGATAGATTAGCCTTGGCGCCGGATGGCGTCCAGCCGGATAACGGTAAAACCATACATACCGTGGGTGCCCATGCCAATCAGTATGTCAGCATGCCAACGATCGAGATGAAGAGGTGTTTGTCGAGGGCGCAGGATAAGGACTGTCTCACGCCTGGCCCTCGGTCGGGGGCGAAGCAGCATGCGCCGGATCGTTGGGGTTGACGAAGATGAATTGGCGCTCGCCCGGGCTGATCTCAACAAAATCAAGCGTGGCGCCTGTGATCAGCTCCTTGCTGGAGTTTGAGATGAGCACCTTGATTCCTTCAGATTCGAAATGCACATCATCGGTACCTTCGTCATCAAAGCCCATGCCGTAAACGAACGTACCATCTTCATCTTTGCGCACCGCGATGCGCAGAGACAAGTTTTGTGCGTTGCTGTGTTCCGACGATTGGCGTACTTGCGCGGCGGCTTCTGGAGTGATCTTGATCATAAACGCGTTCTCAGGCGGAGGTGGGTGGCTGGGCGTGACGCTCAATGCGCCCGATTCTGATTCACGGCTTTGTGGCGCTGTTGGCGCACGAAATTGACGAAGCGGGCGGCCCAGTGGTTGTTTTCCAAGTCACGCAGATGCGCATAACAGGCGAACAGATTCTTGTAGACGATGCCATCGTGTTTGCCGTCGATGCCGGTTCCGCGTAGCACGTCATAGGCATATACCGCATCCGGAGGAAGATTTTCCAGACTGGAGTAGTGAAATTCGTGCGCGTGGATTTCAGACGGTGATTGGCCCGATCCTGTGGCAGGCCACAGGCCCCGGCCGGAATCGCGCAGCACGACATAACCGCGTCCCCTGGGCCGGTCATGCATTACGACGTCTCCCGGAATTACCCCTGCCATTTCACAGCGCTTGCCTCGCCAAGTGAGACTGCGCGCGAGGTACATCAACCCGCCACATTCCGCGTAGGCTGGCATACCTGCCTCAATAGCCTGTCGGATATGCTGACGCAGGGAGACGTTGGCCTCCAGCTGCAGCATGGATACTTCAGGAAAACCACCGCCAATGAGCAAGGCATCGACTTCCGGTAATTTTGCATCGTGCAGCGTGTTTATTGGCACGAGATCGGCGCCTGCGGCGCGCAGCGCCTCAAGATCGCCGGGATAATAGAAGGCAAAAGCGGCGTCACGGGCAATGCCAATTCTTACTGGTGTCGCGCGCAGCGCGTTCGGCTCGCCTCCCTCTCCCCCTTGCGGGAGAGGGAATGAGGGTGAGGGGGCGGCAGGGGATGTAAGCGCCGGTGCTTCGGCTGAGACAGCCAGCAGACGATCGAGATCGACCGAATCGGCAATCACGGAGGCTATGGCGTCAATTTTAGCTCTGGCTTCAGTCGCCTCGTTGCTGGGTATCAAACCAAGATGGCGCTCGACAATGGTAAGCCGTTTGTCATGATGCACCGCCCCCAGCACCGGAATGTCCGTGTAATGCTCGATGACGGCGCGCAACTTGGCTTCGTGACGCGAGCCGCCCAGCTGATTGAGAATGACTCCAGCAATGTGAATATCCTTGTCGAACGCCTGATAGCCCAGAATCAGCGGGGCGATGCCGCGGGTCATGCCGCGCGCATCGATGACCAGCACCACGGGAGCTTTCAGCAGGTTGGCCAGCGCCGCATTGCTGTTGCTGCCGTCAAGACTCAAGCCGTCGTACAGCCCCTTGTTGGCTTCAATCAGCGAAATGTCGGCATCCTGGGAACGCGACGAAAATGTGCGCAGTATTTCCTCGCGGCCCATGAGGAAGAAATCGAGATTATGGCAATCGCGGCCGGTGGCCAGCGACAGCCACATGGGATCGATGAAATCGGGGCCTTTCTTGAAGGCTTGCACGGCGAGACCGCGTTGACGCAGGGCGGCGCACAGTCCGATGCTGAGCGTGGTTTTGCCGGAGGATTTGTGGGCGGCGGAGATGAGCAGTCGATTCATGCGGCCGTTTCCCGGAAATTGTTGGCCACGATGCTCACGGATGGGATGGCAGCGTGTTTAGACCAAAACCCTGCCTGTTCGCGAGCTCAGGGATGATGGACGAATCACGCCGCCGCGGTTTCCGATTTGGCCGGTGTGGCCTTGAAGTGCGGGTCAGCGTCTGCATCCGACAAACTGTTCGGCAGGAACGGAAGTATTTTCAGGGCCACGACCACCATGGCCAATGCCAATGCGATACCGCCAATGCCCAGGATTGCTTCTGGCAAGCTCGGCACATAGCTGGCCACAACACCGTCAAAGAAGCTGCTGCTGGCCTCCTTGCCAGTAACGAGGGGCATGGGATAGGCCTGTCCGCCGATGATGGTGACGTACATCTGGGCCAGACCACCGAGAACGATAAGCAGCGATGCCAGTACCACCATGGCACGCGATTTGCCAAGGCGCGAGAACAATATGATGAGCGGAACCACGCTGCCCAGGAAGATCTGGCCGATCCAGAACATTTTCGTGTAAACGCCGCCATGCAACAGGATGAAACCCTCGATGCCATGGCGCTGGGTGATGTACAGATTTGTCAGATGATAGATGGTAACAAAATAAAGCACGGCGGCCACGAACACTCCGAGCAGGCTGCGCAGCCGTTCGAAAACCACGTTGCCCAGTTCCCGCTCGGTCCAGCGCATGGCCGCTAACAGCACGATCATGAAAATGGCCAGTCCATAGGCGAAAGACATGATGATGAACATGGGGGCGATGACAGCCGTGTCGTAGGCGTCGCGCGCGACGAGGAAGCCGAAAATCGAACCGGTACCGGTGGTGAGCGTGAGACGCCAGAGGAACGCGAAAATGCCTGCCGGTTTGGTGTAATCGTTCATGCGGCGTTCCATCATCATCCACAAATAGACAGCGACCACGGCGAAGAAACCGATGTAGAGAAAGATATTCCAGGCAAAGATGGATTTGAAGTTGTAATAGGTCATGGCCTCGATCAGCCGGTCCGGACGCCCGAGGTCCAGCACCAGCACGATCAGGCCGCCCGTGAGCAGGGCGATGGCCAGCAGGCCCGAGAGCCGCGCCAGGGGTTTATAGAGTTGCCGGCCGAAGACCGAGGCGATCGAGGCAACGTTGAGCGCGCCCGAGGCGGCGACTATCAGGAACACGGCGAACACGTGCGGCGTGCCCCAGACGATCTGGTTCGACATGCCGGTCACCCAGTGACCGTTGTGCTCCATGTATAAGGCAGCCAGTCCGCCGGCGAGAATAAAACCACCAAGAATCGCGAGCAGAATATAAAAACCAAAACCGCGGCCTTCCATCGTGTTGAAATGCGCGTGTGCCATGCGTCAGATCCCCCGGTAACGCACGCCGGTGTTGAGGTTCAGGTCCGGTCGTAATTGGGTTGACGATCCCGAGGCCAGATGTTTGCTGATATCGCTGTTTCGGTCTTTGAGGTCACCGAAGACCATGGCCTTGTTGCCATCCTTGTTGCAGGCCTCGACGCAGGCCGGGACTTTCCCGGCGTCTACCCGGTGCACGCACAAGGTGCAGGACTCGACCGTGCCTTTGCCGCGCGGGGCATGCGGTTTCTGGTCGGTGGTGTCCTCGTGCACGAACGAGCGCGCCTTGTACGGACAGGCCATCATGCAGTAACGGCAACCGATGCAAATATGCTTGTCGACCAGCACGATGCCGTCGGCGCGTTTGAACGAAGCGCCGGTGGGGCAGACGTCCACGCACGGCGGTTCTTCGCAATGCTGGCACATGACTGGCAGAGTTTGCACGTAGCCGGTCTGCTTGTCCTTGAGCGTCACTTTGCGAATCCACTGCGCATCGGTGGCGGGGCGATCATGCCCGACAACGCCGTTTTCCTCGTGACAGGCGGTCACGCAGGCGTTGCAGTCGTTGCATTTATTGATATCGACGAGCAGACCCCAGCGTTTCAGGCTGGTGACGGCTTCGTCGGGCGAACGGGCCTGCGCCAGGTCGACCAGACGCAGGCCGGGGGAGAGCGCCATGCCGGCAACCGCGGCACTGCCGATACCGATGAATTCGCGACGGCTGAGGCTCATGGTTGGCCTCCGGGGGCTGCGCTGCCTTTGAAGGGTGCGACGGCTACGGCGTTCTTGTCGCGTTTGTCGGTGTGACAGCTGAAGCAGTCGATCTTGACCGAGGCAAATTCATGACAGGAGGAACAGAAACCATCCTGCCCGAGCACGCTGTTGGTCTTGGGGTCGGCATGACAATCGACGCAGTTTTTCAGGCTATGTTTCGTGGTGCGGATACCCTGATGCATGGTTTTGTCGCGCTGGTGCAGGATGTGTTGCATGTGATTGCGCCGCATGTCCTCGGTCGGCTCCACGCATTTCTCGCCGCGATGAATCTTCACCGTCGGGCCGATGCTCGCAGATTTTCCCGTTTCGGCGGCAAAAGCCACCGGTGTCGAGAGCAGACCGGCGATCATGCCGACAACGAGTCGTTTCATGGCACTTTTCACTTTCAACTTTTCACTTTCCACTTTCCACTGTCGTTCAGTGATCGCCCATACCCATCTTGATGTAGCCGGTCGGACATACGTCGGCGCAAATGTGGCAACCGATGCACAAGTCGTAATCGGTGTACACGTAACGCCCCATGGTCGATTCCGTCTTGGGCGTGCGCTTGACCGCGATTTGCGGGCAGTAGATCACGCAGTTGTCGCATTCGAAGCACATGCCGCAACTCATGCAGCGCTTGGCTTCATCCACGGTCTGTTTTTCGTCCAGGCCGAGCATGCGTTCCTTGAAGTGGCCCAAGACCTCGTTGGCGTCAGGCACCATCTCGGTGCGCTTCAGACGCGGCGTATATTGGAAGTGTCCGAGGAAAAGTTCATTTGACTGACAGACTTCGGCATCCGCACGATCTTCGTAGTTGTGGATGGCGTAACCGCCGACCGACTTGCCTTCCTCAAAAGTGCCCCAGCGCCCGCGGTCAATCGGACGTTCGTCTTCCGGGCCGTCCGGCTTGAATGTCTGCGGCGTCAGGCCGACTTCCTGCAGTTTCTCCAGCAGGTTGAAATGATGCACGTCCACCTTGGGGCGCTTGCTCATTTCCTGTTTCTTGAGGTAATGATCGATGCTTTCCGCTGCGATTGAACCCTGGCCGATCACGGTGGTGAGCAGGTGCGGGCGAATGATGTCGCCGCACACGAAGTGGCCGGGTTTGCCTGGCACCTGGTAGAACTTGTCGGCGTTGATCAGGCCTTTGCCATTGTTGAATTCTTCCATGCCGCGGAAATCACCCATCTGGCCGATGGCAGAGACAATAAGATCCGCTTCCAGATCCTGCTCCGTGCCCGGTTTTTCCACCGCTTTGCCGCTCGAGAAATCGAGCTCGACTACGCGCAGAGCCTTGGCACGGCCCTTGTCGTCGAGAATGACCTTCACCGGCTGCAGCGAACCGCGGATGGTCACACCTTCGCGCTGGGCATCGTCGATTTCGTGCTTGGCGGCGTTCATTTTTTCCACCGGCTGGCGTGAAATCAGCATGACTTCAGCACCTTGCTTCTTGGCGGTGACCGCCACGTCATGGGCGGTCTGGCCCATGATGATATATTCCGGACGCTCGGTTTCAGCCATCTCCTTGATGTAACCCAGACGGCGTGCCACTGAGACCACGTCGATGGAGGTGTCACCACCGCCGATCACGACCACGCGACCGGAAACAGCCTTCAGGCGGCCTTGGTTAAAGGCCTCGAGGAAGGCGACACCGGTAATGCAATTTGGGGCGTCCGCGCCGGGAACCGGCAGGGCGCGGCCGGATTTGCAGCCGATGGCGAACAAGACGGCGTCGTGCTGTTTTTCCACGTCCTGCATGGGCACATCCACGCCAACACGTGTCTTGAGTTTAACCTCTACGCCCATATCAATGATGCGGCCGATTTCACCGTCCAGCGACTCGCGCGGGAGACGATAGCCCGGCACGCCGTACTTCGCCATGCCGCCCAACTGATCATGGTCGTCGTACAGGGTGACCGCGTGCCCCTGGCGGCGCAACTGATAGGCCGCCGCCAGGCCGGCCGGTCCGCCGCCGATGATGGCGACTTTCTTGCCAGTGGATTGCTCGGCTGGTTTGAACGTGTATTTGTTGGCCAGCGCGGTGTCGCCAATGTATTGCTCGACGGCGTTGATGCCGACATAGTCTTCCACCACGTTACGATTGCAACCGGTTTGGCAGGGCGCGGGGCAGACGCGGCCCATCATGGACGGGAAGGGGTTGGCTTCCGTCAGGCGGCGGAAGGCATACTCCTGCATGGTCGTGTCCTTCGACGGTTTCTCGATGCCGCGCACGATATTCAACCAGCCGCGGATGTCCTCGCCCGAGGGACAGCTCGCCTGACAGGGCGGCGTCTTGTGCACGTAGGTCGGGCACTTGTCAGTCTCGTCGGCCGTGAAAATACGGGATTGGAAAGAAGGCCATTCCTGGTCATCGTCCTTGAATTTGCGGAACGTGAAACCTGCCTTAACTTCTTTCGTCTTGTCTGCGGGAGTAGCCATTACGAATCTCCTGTCGTCATTCAGTTACATGTAATACGAAAAATCAGTTCTTGGCGCCCAATTGAATCGCCCTGCTCACCAGTCCGTGCACGCTGCCGATCATGTCCATTGGAAATTTGTAGTAGGGCAGCACCTTGCTGAACTGGCTCTTGCAGATGGCGCAAATGGCGGCAACGTGATTAACGCCATATTCGTCCACTACCTGTTTGAGTGCCTGCATGCGCGGCTGCGCGCCCTTGACGCGCAGTTCCATCAAATCGTCGGTCAGCAATCCGCCGCCACCGCCGCAGCAGAAGGTGTTCTCGTGTATCGTTTCCGGCGCCATGTCGTAAAACTTGTTAACGCTGGCCTTGATGATGGCGCGCGGTATCGTGAACTGTCCGCCCGGTGTATTGCCCATGCGCGAGGCACGTGACACGTTGCAGGAATCGTGGAACGTCACGATCCTGTCGTCGTTGGCCGACTTGTCGAGCGTGAGCGCGCCGCGCTGGATCAGGTCATAGGTGAATTCGCAGATGTGCTGCGGGATGGGATAGCGCTGGTCCAGAAAATCAAACGGACCGATGAGCGTGTTCCAGAAGCTGTAGGCCACACGCCAGGCGTGGCCGCATTCGCCGACGACGATGCGTTTGACCCCGAGATCCAGCGCCGCCTCGCGGATGCGCAGCGCCGCTTTATGCAGGTTATCGCGCGAACCAATAAACATGGAGAAATTGGCGGCCTCGGAGGCATGCGATGACACCGTCCAGGAGATACCGGCCTGATGAAATACCTTGCCGTAGCCGATCAGGCCATCGATGTGCGGCTCGGCGAAGAAATCGGCGGAGGGGGTAATGAGCAGCACCTCGGCGCCTTTGACATCCACCGGATACTTCACGTCCACGCCGGTTTCGGCTTTGACGTCTTCCTCGAGGCCCTCAAGAGTGTTTACCAGCGCCGGTTCCGGTAGTCCGAGGTTGTTGCCGATCTTGTGAACCTTGCCAATGATTTCGTTGCAATATTTTTGGCCCAAGCCGACTTCATCCATGATATCGCGCGCGGCCATGGAGATCTCGGCGGTATCGATGCCGTAGGGGCAGAACACCGAACAGCGGCGGCACTGCGAGCACTGATGAAAGTACGTATACCATTCATCAAGCACGTCCTTGGTCATGTCGCGTGCGCCAACGAGTTTGGGGAAATGCTTTCCGGCGAAGGTGTAGTAACGCCGGTAAACCGAGCGCAGCAAATCCTGGCGCGCCACCGGCATGTTTTTCGGATCGGAGGTGCCGAGATAATAGTGGCACTTGTCGGTGCAGGCGCCGCACTTTACGCAGGAATCGAGAAACACCTGAAGCGCGCGCGATTCGGAGACCAGGTCACCCAGCTTTTTGACGGCGACGTTTTCCCAGTCCGGCACCAGCTCGCCTGGAAAACCGACACTGGCTTGAATGTCCGGTTTGGCCACGTACGGCTTGCTGTTGACCATCGTACCCGGAAGCACATCCGGGATGGTCTGGTATTCGCCAAGGACGGGTGTCTCAAAATTTGCCATGGTTCGCTACCCTGACGCCTTGGTGTTGTCGATTTTGGCGCTCCAGCCGGCGACCCAGCGCTTTTCACGCGGATTGTCCACCTGGTTGCGGGTAGGGCTGAAGAAAACGCCTGGAGCGTGCAGCAGTTTGCTGATGGGGAAAATAATCATCAGCGTGGCGACCAATGTCAGGTGCACCAATAAAACCAGGTCAGCCGGCAAAGGCTGCCAGTTGAGCGTCATCAAGCCCAGAAAAAACGCCTTGAGAGCGACGATGTCCGTGTGAACAATAAATTTCATCACAAGGCCGCTGGCGCCGATGGCGACCAGCAGGGCCAGCATCAAGTGATCGGACGGGCTGCTGATATAGCGCACGCGGTCCACCAGGAAGCGGCGACCCCACAGTCCCAGCAGGCCGAGCACCATACCGTATCCGGTGAAATTAATGAACCACTGGAGCCACGGTAGGAAAAACAGAACCGGCTCGGTGAAGTAACGCAGGTGCCAGACCAGTTCCACGAACAGGCAGAAATGGAAGATCCAGCCGAACAGCCAGGTCCACTTGTTGGACTTGAACAGGCTTTCGAACACGGTGACTTCGCGCACCATGCGCGCTGCCACCCCCAGACGGGTGGTCGGTGCCGGCGTGGTAGGGATTTTTAACGGCTGCGGCGTGCGCGCGTAGATAAAAATCTTGCGTGCCACGCCGATGACGAGGATAGCCGTCGCCACATAAAAGAGCAGCGTATAAATCACTGTCACGATCGACATCGATGACCCCGCTGGTTAGCGGCAGGGGAAAAATCCCCCACCGAGGGTTGTCGAATTAGACGCAGCCGGTCGGCTTGGGCAGGCCGGCGTATTTGCACGCCTGCTTGGCCGGGCCGTACGGGAACAGCTCGTACAGATACTTGCTGTTGCCCTTGTCCGGGCCAAGTTTCTTGCCGATGGCCTTGGTCAGTACGCGCACGGCGGGCGCAATCTGGTATTCCTCGTAATATTCGCGCAGGAAGTTGAGAACTTCCCAGTGGTTCGGTGACAGATCGCAGTTGTCGATCTTGGCCATTTCCTTGGCGATTTCCTCGCTCCAGTCGGTACGGTTGGCGAGATATCCTTCCTCGTCGGTTTCAATGGTCTTACCTGCTACGGTGATAGGCATGTAAACACTCCTCGTCAGTTAAAGTCGTTGATAATAATCAAAGCCAGGCTTGCACGCTGGGGTGTTCCACCGCCAGGTCCACAAACCCGCTGTAATCGACCAGCTTGATACCGTCGATGACCCGGTCCTGCATCCCGCGTGCTTCGATATCGGGATAAAGCGCATAGATCGGATGATTCTTGAGCGCCTGCTCGACCAGTTTGGTACTCACGGTGCCCTTGAGGGCGCCATAGACACCATCCTCGATCAGCAGAACGGCGCATCCTTTTTTGAGGTGCTTGAGGCAGCTCTCCAAGGTGTTACGTTCCGTGGGCGACTTGTTTACGGTATGCAGCATCGTCATTCCCCCTAAAAGCTTAAAATCACGTCTTGCGATTGCATGAGGTCCGTCATTTCCTGCGTACCGATGACCTTCACGGGAACGATGAAGTCCTCCTCTTTCAGGCCGCGGGCATCCATGGACTCCTTTTCCACGTAAAGTTTCTCGATGTCATAACCTTCCAGTGCGCGAAAGGTTGGAGAGAAATTCTTGACGTCGATCGGTTTCGTGTGCTGCCCCTTGACGATCTGGTACACGCCGTCGTCCAGAAACGCCAGGCTCACGTCCTGATCGAATGCCGCCGCGATCAACACCACTTCCAGCGACTCCAGGGCGTAAATCGTGCCATAAGGCGCCTTGCGGTTGATGTACAGGAACTTTTTTACCTTGCCGCCCGCGTCCTCTTCCATATCAATTCCACCAGTTGCTTCAGTCATTCTACTAGCCTCGATAGTTCCGGGTTAATCGCCAAAGGTTACCAGCCGGTCCGACTGGATTCCCGTTTCGATCAACTGGCCCAGGCCGGAAATGCGAAAACCTTCCTGCAGGTTTTCGTCCTTGATGCCCCGGCGCAGTGCCGCCGCCACGCAGACTACCAGATCGATGTGGTGATCCTTGGCCAGTTTCTGCCAGCGGTTGACGATATGACGGTCATCCGTCGGCGGCTCAGTCAACCGGCTCGAGTTGTAAACGCCGTCATGATAGAAGAACACGCGATGAATCTTGTGCCCCTTTTCAATTGCGGCCTTGGTAAAAAGATAAGCCGTATCCGACGCCTGATGCGTATACGGCCCCTCGTTAATCAAAATACCCAACTTCATCATCGCTCCCCTTGATATTTATCAACACCCCGACGGTTTACGGGCCGACGCCGGGAAAACCCGGCGTCGATTGTGGCAACAGCGTTTACGCTACGGGCTAAAAACGGATATGTGCCGACTGATTCAGCATGTGACGTGAACCACGCCAGTTGTCGATGTGGAACTTGGTAAACGGCAGTTCCGTCAGCTCAAAGAACCGCGGCCAGCCGATGCGTTCCACCCACTCGCCGACGCGTTCCCAATCTTTGGCGTCCTGCTTGTAGACCTTGAGAATTTTCTTGACGATGGTACCCACTTCCGGCCAGCGCGGCGGATTGTTCGGGATACCCGCGGCCACGAGTTTATGGAACATCGGCTTGGAGCGCGCATTGGAGTTTTTACCGCCGACCCAGATGGCGAGCTTGGAGTGTTCGGGGTCGTTGATCTGCATCGGCGGGCAGGGCGGAAAGCACGCGCCACAGCAGATGCATTTTTTTTCGTCGACTTCAAGCGAGGGCTTGCCGTTGACCATGGCCGGACGAATTGCCGCCACCGGGCAGCGCGCCACCACGGAAGGACGCTCGCACACGTTGGCCACGAGATCATGATTGATCTTCGGCGGCTTGGTGTGCTGCACGTTGATGGCGATGTCGCCCTGACCGCCGCAGTTGATCTGGCAGCAGGAGGTGGTGATGTGCACGCGGTTCGGCATGTCTTCCTTGATGAACTCATCATGCAGGTCGTCCATCAGCGCCTTCACCACGCCCGAAGCGTCGGTGCCCGGGATGTCGCAATGCAGCCAGCCCTGGGTGTGGGAAATCATGGTCACCGAGTTGCCGGTGCCGCCGACTGGGTAGCCGGCCTCTTCAAACGCCTTGATCAGCGGTTCGACCTTGTCGGCGCTGGAGAGCGAGATTTCCATATTCGAACGGATGGTAAACCGCACATATCCTTCGCCGAGTTTGTCGATGATGTCGCACAGCAGGTTGATCTCGTAGGGACCAAGTTGACGCTGGGTGCCGACGCGCACCGTCCAGATTTCGTCGCCGCTCTTGGCGACGTGATGCAGAACGCCAGGACGGGGACGGTCGTGATACGCCCAGTTTCCGTAGTTTCTGATCATCAGGGGATGCATATATTGGAACGCATCCGGGCACCCGGTCTCAATCGGTGGGCGCATTTTTGGTGCTTCTGCCATGGGTCAGTTCTCCAAAACGTTTGTTCGACGTGTATGCAATGTTTTGCCGGATCCGGATCAGCCTGCTGCCTGCTGCTTGCGCTTCTTCCACTTTTCGGCTTCCTGATCCCACTCGTCCAGGCGGACGTAGGAGCTGGTGCGTGGCTGGTTGATCATGTTCGGATCCACCTCGAGGCCGATGCCTTCCAGAAAGTTAACCAAGCCGATGCGCTCGATCATTTCGCCACAACGCTCGTGCTCCAGGCCGTTCTCGGCCCAGAAGTCGATGGTGCTGGCGGCAATCTCGCGAATCCGCTCGTAATCCGCGTCGGTATCGAGCTTCATGAACGGAATAATGACGGTGCCAAAGGTGTCGCCGATCTTCAGCGTGCGCTTGCCGCCGATGAGCAGGGTGATGCCCTTGTCGTCGCCGGGCTTGAGTGCCTTGGTCATGACGTTAATGCAATGCATGCAGCGCACGCAGTTGCGGTTGTCCACGTCCAAGGTGTCGTCGTCGTTCAGTGACAACGCCTTGGTCGGGCAGCGGTTCACAACATTGTCGATGACATACTTGCGGCTCTTGCTCTTGATGAAGGTTTTGACTTCCTTCTGGTCGACCTTCATGTCGTCGCGCCAGGTGCCGATGACAGCAAAGTCGGCGCGCTGGATCGAGTTCATGCAGTCGTTCGGACAGCCCGATACCTTGAACTTGAATTTGTAGGGCAGGGCCGGACGATGCATGTCGTCGATGAAGTTGTTCACCAGAACGCGATGGATTTTCTGCTCGTTGGCGTTCGACTGCTCGCAACGTGCCGCGCCGACGCAGGACATGGCGGTGCGCACACAGGGGCCGGCGCCGCCGAGGTCCCAGCCGTATTCGTTGATCTCGTCGAAGAAGTGCTGCGTGTTCTCGCTGGTGGTACCGATGAACATGATGTTGCCGGTCTGGCCGTGGAACGCGATCAGACCCGAGCCCCATTTATTCCAGGAGTCGGATAACTGACGCAGCATTTTGGTGGTGTAGTGATTGCCGGCAGGCGGCTGAACGCGGAGGGTGTGGAATTCTTTGGCTTCGGGGAACATGGGCTTGCCATCCTTCCCCATCAGCTCGGTGAAGCGGGGAATGATGCCACCGCCGTAACCGAATACGGATACTGTTCCGCCTTTCCAATAGCCTTTACGAGTGGTGTAGGAGTGTTCGAGCTGCCCCAGCAGGTCGACCATCATGTTGTTGTTGTGCGCCAGACGTTTCAGTCCGGTCACGAAGCTGGGCCACGGTCCGCTCTCCAGCTGATCCAGCATCGGTGTCTTGTGGAACGGCTTGGTGGATTTCTTTTCCTTCGGGATGAAGGACGAATGTTTATCCGGATTCTTCGGTTGATTCTGGGCCATTTAAACTACCTCCTGCGCGTCGGAAGGATATAATACGGTCTTCAAGCGGTTATCTCGCTGAAAGGCTATCGTTTCTGTTAATTCAATTCTTGCGAAGGGTCAGTCTAAACGGGACCCCTAATAAAAAAATCACTCGTTAGAGAGAGCCTTCCCGGGTTTGTCCCTCCCGAAAGGGATATAAGAAGCAGTGCGAAGGTCTCCACCGGAAAGCGTGTAATATACAACTAATTGATTTAAAGTACTAATGTCGCAGGAAAACCCCTCATAATATAATTTGATCAAGACGAATAGCAGCGGCGTTTTTGATTTAAATATTTGCCAGACGTTCCCATTACTACCCTTAGTCACGCACAGGATTTCGCACATTGAATAATCCCGCCGATGTTGCTCGTGCCAGCGAAGCGCCGGAAAGCAGCCCCTTCAGCCTGCAATACAGTGCGGCGTATCAGCGTTGGCGTGATGCCAAGCTGAAATCGTATCCCGCCACGGCGGATGACCTGGTAGTGGAAGTTGCTAACCCCCTGGTGCTGACAAATGCCGAGGCCGGAGCGATGTTGAGTGCCTGCAGAAAAACCAACATGGTCATCTATGCAAGCCAGGCGAGCCGGGAAGACAAGGAAATTCCGCGCGCCGTAAGCGAGCGTTTCGGTTTGCACCGCTTCGACAGCAACATGCTCGCGGACGATGATGGCATTACTTCGCTGCAAGTGGCGGAGGAGAAGTCGCAGCGTGGCTATATCCCGTATTCCAGCAAGCGCCTCCTGTGGCACACGGACGGCTATTACAATAGTGCCGAGAGGCGCATTCGCGCGTTTGCATTGCATTGCGTTTCGCCGGCGGCGGAAGGCGGCGATAACAGTCTGCTGGACCACGAGGCTGCCTACATCTTGATGCGTGATGCCAATCCGGAATATATCCACGCGCTGATGGCACCGGACGCCATGACCATTCCCGCCAACACGGAAGCCGGCGCGGAAACGCGTCCGGCGGTGACCGGACCGGTGTTTTCCGTCGATCCTGCCGGCGGCAATCTGCACATGCGCTATACCGCGCGCACGCGCTCCATTGAATGGAAGCAGGACGCGGCTACGCGGGAGGCGGTGCAGTTTCTGGAGAAGCTGCTGGCCGGCGAGTCGCCATTCATATTCCGACATCGAATGACAGCCGGGCAGGGCCTGATGTGCAACAACGTGCTGCATAACCGCACGGCCTTTGCGGATGATATCGACAGGGGAATCGCTAGACTGGTGTACCGGGCGCGCTATTATGACCGCATCCGCGGGACAAATTTGAACGAAGTTTTCACCCCCTTTCCATCTCTCCCCCGTAAAGGGGGAGAGGAAGTCGGTAGAGAACCTTGAATATGGTCTGGCCATGTTGCACCTGAGCGAAATACTTTTGCAGCATCACGACATCGCGACGTTTGAACAACTGTTGGAAGTGGTGCGTAGCCGCGCGCAATCGGAAATGTTTTTTCGCATCGATATCAAGCCGACTTATCCGGACACACCGGCAAATTGGGAAGATCAGCTCGAAGGCGCTTTCGTCGGCATCCATTCCATTACCAGATAATTTTTATGAAATACCTTAAAGATGAAAGTTTCACGACAGACATGGACAGCGCAGAGGATTCTCAGGAATCCTCTGTCTTGCTCGAAGCCCAGCTGGCCGAGTTCAGGCGCCAAATGCTGGAGCTGCCACCCAACTACGATCCACTCTCGCGCGCTGACCTGCTGTTGCAAATCGGACGCACGCTGATACGGCTGGAAAAAAACCAGGACGCCTGGGACGCCGGGCGCGAGGCCTTCGATATTTTCACGGTGCGCGAAGCCTGGGAGGGCGCGGTGCAGGCCTGCGACATCCTGTTTCTGTCGGAGCAACCGGAATCGCTCGCGGCGCTCGGGCAGGGGATTTGGCTCACGGTTACCTTTCCCATGGACCCCGAGCTGTCGGTGGCGATGTTGCAACACGTGGTGGATGAAACTCCAGCGGACTCCGACGGCGCCGCGGTGGCGGCGACGGTGGCGCATTACCTCGTGGACTTGCGCGCCGAGGGGCGCCAACGTGAAGACCTGATGTTTTACAGCAACCAGCTTCTGGCAACGGTAGCGCGGCGGCACAGCGACGCGCACGACCAGGAGGCTTTTAGCCGCTGGTTCAAGAAACTCGAGCTCGACGATCCGGCGAAATTCCTGCCACGTCTGCGTAATGTCGTGGACGTGCTGGTGCAGGATGAGTGGTGGATCGACCGCGATGCCATACGCGAGAAGCTCCCGGTTAACTGACGACTCGCGGAAATGTTCTGGCAAGAAGCCAAAGATAATGAGCGTTATATCGTCCCGGACGATATCGTGGATCTGGTCTTCAGCATCCAGTGTCGCACCCTGCCGGTGGACCATTCCTACTCGTTGTCACAAGCCATTTCCAAAGCGCTCCCCTGGTTTGCGGCTGAAGCGCATGCCGGGCTTCATACCATCCACGGAGCGGAGTCGGGCAATGGCTGGATGCGCCCGGAAGATCCCAACGCCTTGCTGCATTTGTCACGCCGCACCAAGCTCATGCTGCGCCTGCCCAAGCAGCGCATCGAGGATGCCTGCAAATTGACCGGGCAGACGCTGGATATCGGCGGGAATTCAATGCAAGTGGGAAAGGCCGTGGTCAAACCGCTCAGCCCGATTACGACACTTTTCTCACGCTATATTGTTGCCAGCGAAAGCCTGGACGAAACGGCTTTCATGCGCGAGGCACAGTCACTGCTGGCAAATATCGGGGTCAATCCGATAAAAATGCTATGTGGCATCGAGCGGGTAATCAGCACGCCTGCCAGGAAAATACGTACCCGTAGCCTGATGCTCGCGGACTTGGCCGTGGAGGAATCGGTCAGGCTCCAGCAGCGCGGTTTGGGCCCGGAGCGAACGCTTGGCTGCGGGCTGTTTCTCCCGCACAAGGATATTCATGAAGTCCGGCCTGACTTGGATTAAGCCTCATCGCTTTGTATTATTCGTTTTTTCGACGTCATTAAAAACATCTGCCTGAAATTTGAGGGGAACTTATATGAGTTATGAGTTTAACGGCAAGACCATCGACACCGATGCCAACGGTTATCTGAAAAACGCCGAAGACTGGAACAAGGAACTGGCCGAGCATATTGCCACGTCGGAAGGCATTTCGCTGACACCAAAGCACTGGGATCTCATCGACTACCTGCGGGATATGTATCTCAGCCACGGTGGTGAGCAGCCCAACACGCGTCATATTGTGAAGGCGATGTCGGACAAGTGGGGCACCAATGCCAGTCAGAAGGATATTTACGATTTGTTCCCGAAGGACCCGAGCAAGCAGGGCGGACGCATCGCCGGTTTGCCCGAGTCGCGCCGCAAGGGCGGATATTAAAAATCAGCAGCAAGTTACAAGTTGCAAGTGGCAAGGTAGAATCGTTTTTTACTCGCCACTTTAAACTTGCTACTGGCTACTGCTGGTGTTAACCACCCTTGTCGATACGGAAACGCTGTCACGGCACCTGGACGACCCGCGCTGGGTCGTCGTGGATTGCCGTTTTGCCCTGACAGACCCGGAAGCCGGACGGCGCGCTTATGCCGTCGGGCACATTCCCGGCGCGCGCTACGCACACCTCAACGAGGATCTGTCGTCTCCCGTTACACGCAACAGCGGTCGGCATCCGCTTCCCTTTCCCAATACGTTAGCGGAAAAACTCAGCCGTTGGGGCATCGATAAAAACAGCCAGGTTGTTGTGTATGACGATTCCTTCGGCGCCATGGCGGCGCGGCTGTGGTGGCTGCTGCGTTGGCTTGGACATGAGACCGTGGCGGTGCTCGATGCCGGTTACCCGAAGTGGGTGCGCGAGAAGCGTCCGGTGACGACTGAATTGCCCGAGATCAAGGCAACACAATTCCATCCGACGATTAATAACGGTTTGTGGGTTGACGCCGATCATGTATTGGAAATGACACGCGACATGAAAGGGCTTCTGATCGACGCACGCGCCGAGGAGCGTTTCCGTGGCGAGGTCGAACCACTGGACAAGGTGGCGGGCCATATTCCTGGCGCGAACAATATGCCTTATGAAGACAATCTCGACATCAGCAGCGAATTCATGTCTGATGAAGCCTTGCGCGAGCATTATCTGGCGCTGCTGGACAAGACGCCGCCGGACAAAGTCGTGCACATGTGCGGGTCGGGCGTGACCGCCTGCCACAGCATCCTCGCCATGGAGCACGCCGGGCTTTCAGGCGCAAAATTGTATCCCGGCAGCTGGAGCGAGTGGATCGCCGACCCGAAGCGCCCGGTTGCCAAAGGCGAGTAAAAATTTCAATTGAAGTCACAATCGAGCCATGAAACGCGTAGATGATTTTCGTCTGAGACTCGGCAAGCATGAGTTGGTGCCGATCATGGCCGGCGGCATGGGCGTTGATATCTCGACCGCGGAGCTGGCGCTGGTAGCCGCGCGCCTGGGCGGGATCGGCCATATTTCGGATGCCATGGTCCCTACCGTTTCCGATCGTCGGTTCAAAACCGGCTTCGTGAAGGAAAAACAGAAGAAGTACAAATACAACGTTGCCAACCGCGACAAGTCGGACGTGCATTTCAATCTTGAACGCCTGGCCGAGGCCACCAAGCTGCACGTGGGCCGCACCATGGAAGCCAAAAAGGGTGATGGCCTGATTTTCATCAACACCATGGAAAAGCTCACCATGAACAGTCCGCGCGAAACCCTGCGCGTGCGCATTACCGCGGCCATGGACGCGGGCATCGATGGCGTCACGCTGAGCGCCGGGTTGCATCTGGGATCGCTCGCGCTGGTGCAGGACCATCCGCGCTTCCGCGACGTGAAGTTCGGGATTATCGTATCTTCGCTGCGCGCGTTGCTGTTGTTCCTGCGCAAGAGCGCGCGCCTCAACCGCCTGCCGGATTACATCATCGTGGAAGGCCCGCTGGCGGGCGGCCATCTCGGTTTTGGCATGGACTGGGTGCAGTACGACCTTAAGACCATCGTTAACGAGATACATCAGTATCTCAAGCAGGAAAATCTCGACATCCCCGTGATCCCGGCCGGCGGTATCTTCACCGGCAGCGACGCGGTGGAATTTTTCGAGGCTGGTGCGGCGGCGGTACAGTTGGCAACGCGCTTCACCGTGACGAAGGAATGCGGTCTGCCAGACAAGGTCAAGCAGGAATATTTCAAGGCCAAAGAGGAAGACATCGAGGTCAACCTGATCTCGCCCACCGGCTATCCGATGCGCATGCTGAAGAACAGCCCGGCGATCGGCGCCGGCATCCGCCCGAATTGCGAAGCCTACGGTTATCTACTGGATGGATCAGGCAACTGCGCCTATATCGAGGCCTACAATCGCGAGCTGGACAAGCATCCGGACGAGGAGGACATTTCGGTCAAGGACAAGACCTGTCTTTGTACGCACATGCGCAACTTCGATTGCTGGACCTGCGGGCACTACACCTACCGACTCAAGGACACATCGCGCCGGTTACCGAATGGGAGCTACCAGCTCCTGAACGCGGAGGACGTGTTCAAGGATTATTTGTACAGCAAGGATCATCTCATCGCCTTGCCGGCAGCCTGAAATCCACGACGCTGATTTTCAGCGATCGATGACCTCGCGCGATTTGTCATGCGCGGGATCCTTGGCAGGCAGGGTATCGCCGACCCATTCGCCTTTTTTCCAGCCTGGCACCGGGGTGGAGCATTCATTTTTTGGTACAAAGCGAGAGCGTTGCACCAGCTTCATCTTGTGGATGTAGCGAGGGCAGTTGGCAAAAACTTCGCGCGCCCGCACATGCACGATGAACTGTGCCTCGGGGTATTCCTTCATGAGCGGATCTTCCTGGCTAATCGTCGCCTCGCCGTTCAGGCGCATGCGTTTCTGATTCTCGAAATCTATAAACAGCATGCCCACCTGGCGGGTTCGGAGAATATTCCCCATGGTGAGATACATGCCATTGCCGTCGTAGTTGGGAAAGGCGAGGGATGCTCATCCACGACGCGCACTAAACCGGGTGCACCGGCTTTGTAGGAGCAATTCGCATGACCGCGCTCATCCACGGTGGCAATGAAGAACATGTCCAGACACTCGATAAAGTCTTTATCGCTTGGCTGGAGACTGTCTTGCACGATGGCCTCGTCGAGGCGATCGGCTAGACGACGGGTATCGAATTCATCCTGAAGCTGACGACTGCCGTCGTGATAGATATCTGACACAGCGCCTCCTTGCCCTTACGGGAATCAGGCCTGTGAAGGCCTGAGAGTTTCTCCCTGATGCAGCGCCATCGTCGCTGGCGCTTTTCTATTTATGTATTTTGTCGGTATGGCTCTTGGTGCCCTCGGCGATGCGGTCCATGACTGCGAACAGCACACCGGATACGATCAACACAAAATGGATGCCAACCTTCCATGCCAGCTGCTTGTCCGCCACCGTCCAGCCAGCCGCGTCGCTGCCAACACCGATGTTGGAGACATTTACAAAGGCCTTCAAGAGTTCGATGGCGGAGATCGCCACGATCGAGGCGATGAGTTTTACCTTAAGGCCTGAGAAATCCACCTTGCCCATCCAGCTGGGTCGGTCCTCGTGGCCGGCGGTATCAATCTTGGAGACGAAGTTCTCATAGCCGCTGAAGATAATGATGAGCAGCAGGTTGGCCACCAGCGACATGTCCACCAGCGTCAGGATGGCCAGGATAACTGCGCTTTCGCTCATGGTGAAGATATTCGGCAGCATGTGAAAGAAATCCTGACCGAATTTGACCAGCAGCAGGGCGATGGAGGCCACCAGAGCCAGATAAAACGGAGCCAACAGCCAGCGGCTGTTGAATATCACGACTTCTATAGCGTGCTCGACTCTTTTCATGTGAATGAATGATTAGTTATGTACGGGTGAATCGCTGGGCGGCATTATGTCGGGATTGCCAGAACAATCAAGCCGTATATGAAATTTTCACCGCAGAGGGCGCAGAGATCGCGGAGCTTGTTCAGTTAATACCCGCGATTTTCTCTGCGTTCCCCGCGCTCTCTGCGGTAGACACTCATATATCAGACATTCCTTATTTTTTGTCCAGCTTCAGCGAAGCCGAGTTGATGCAATAGCGCAGGCCAGTCGGGTTCGGTCCGTCGGGGAAGACATGCCCCAGGTGCGCGCCGCACTGGTTGCAATGCACCTCGGTGCGTTTCATGAAAAAGCTGACATCTTCCTGCTCGGCGACATTTTCGGATTTCAGCGGGGAGTGAAAGCTGGGCCAGCCGGTGCCGGAATCGAACTTGGTGTCCGAGCTGAACAGCTCAGCGCCGCAACAGCTGCATTGGTAGGTGCCCTTGTCCTTGCAGTCGTGATAGACGCCACTAAAGGCGCGCTCGGTGCCTTTCTGGCGCGTGACCTTGTATTGCTCCCCCGTGAGGATTTTTTTCCATTCGTCGTCGTTCTTGTGGATCTTGTATTTCATGGCAGCGTCTCCGTGGCCTAGATGTCGCCCCACATGCGGATCAGGTTCATGTAGGCGGTGTTGACCTGAGTGGTTTCTCCCGCGTCGGGTGAAATTCTGAGCAGCTTTTCCCGCGCTTGATGAAGTTCATACAACAGCTCGCGCCGTGCCGGGTCGCGCACCAGGCTTTGCACCCAGGTGACGGCCACGAGGCGCTCGCCGCGCGTGACCTTGTTCACGTGATGCAGACTGGAAGCGGGATACATCACGCCATCACCGGCGGCAAACTTGACCGCGTTGTCGCCGAAGGCGGTGCGAATGACGAGCTCGCCGCCATCGTACTGATCCGGCTCGTTCAGAAAAACCGTGATGGCGATATCCGAGCGGTACAGCACGCCGTCGGCGCCCATGATGGGATTGTCCAGATGATCGCCATAAGCCATGCCTGATTTGTAGCGCGCGTAGTAAGGCGCGGCCACGCGCAGGGGCAGAGCGCCGGCGCGGTACACGGGGTGTTGCACCAGCGCACCCATCACAAGGTTGTTCAGCAGGTCCATCTGCTTCGCGCCCTTATCCAGCTCCTGATTGTGCTTGACGCGTTGGGCCATCTGTCCGGCAGAAAGTTTCCCGTCCACGAATTTCGCATCGGCCAGCAGTTTGTGCACGGTATCGAGCTGATTCGGGTCGAGGACGGCAGGGAGGCGGAGCATCATGATGGGTTCCTGATGTTTGCCGGGATTATAGGGGAGGCCGACAAAATGTTAAAAAAACCAGTTAGCAGGTCCCCTCTCCCCTTGCGGGAGGTGAGGCGGGGTTATCATGAATGTCCAGTGGACATTCATGCCGCCGAACGGGCGCAAATGGTTCTTTTGCGCCCCGGCGGGAACAGTTAGGGTGAGGGGGATCACCCCTCATCCCCACCAGTTTCCTGCCGGGGTGCGCGAACCGCCCGCGCACCCGCTCGAGGGCGCGGATGTCCACCGGACATCCGCGACACCTCCCTCTCGCCTCCCGCGAGGGGAGAGGGAGGCGAGCCGTTGCGCGCTGCACGCGCACTTCCTTCTATCGGTAAAAAAGCGAGAGTCCGCCCAGCAGGATCATCCACGACACGACCTTTCTGAACATCTGTTCGTTGATATGCAGGTGCAACTGGTTGCTGAACCATAAGGTAACGGCGAGAAACGGCGCGCTGACCGCCATCATCCACAGGATTTCCCCGGTGTAGGTGCCGTGGACGGCGTACTCGGTCGCGCGCAGGCAGTTCATGGAAAGAAAAAAAGCGAAGGCGTAATGCCGTACGGTATTCTTATCGTGGTAGGTCGCGAGCAGCCGCGTCATGGCAATCGGCCCGCTAATGCCGAACAGCGCCTGCGACGTGCCTGCCAGTGTGTCCATCGCACGCAGGCCTGCTGGATTGAATTTCGCCCGGTGCGGCGCGATCACCATGAACAGCCCCGCCGCCGTAATCCCCGCCGCCAGCAGTACCCGGAACGTATCCGACGAAACGTTATAGAAGAGTGTGAATCCCACCACCGCACCCGTGAACGCGAAAACCAGCATGCCACCGAGAAATTTCCGGTCGACCTTTTTCGGCGAGCGCATGATACCGATGGTCGCTACCAGCACCTGCGGCAGAACCGAATAGACGACCAGTGTTTTAACGGGGAAAAGAAAACTTAACAACGGAATCATCAAAATCGTCCCGGCGAGACCGAAGACGATTTCAAATGTGTAGGTAAGGGCGCAGACGAGAGTGAGGATGATGAGGGCGGACATTTAGTTCACGCGAAACATACCCAAGTTGTTGCAATATATTTGATTCCTTTCGCCATTGTTACGGCACGATGAATATGCGTCCAGAACGGCGGGAATAGCACCAGCTTGCCTTCCTCGGGTTTGACCGAAATTTCCTGCAACGGGAATTCGGTCTCGCCGCCGGGGCCTTCGACGTCGTTGAGATACCAGATGGCGACCAACTGGCGCTGGCTGAATTCACCCGGGCCGCCGTCCACGTGCCAGTGGTAATACTCGCCCGGCTGGTAGCGCTGCATGTTGTAGCCGATATCCTTGAATGAGTTGGCGGCAAAGAACGGGAAGGTCTGGCCGATTTCATTGAAGTGCCTGGCCAGCGATTGCATCAGTGCCTGGTCCACGTCCTTCCAGTCGGCGCGCCCGCTGATGCGAAGGTCAGTGGTTTTCTTGACGCTGATTTCCTCGGACTGGCTTTGGCCGATGCGCCCGGCGTATTGCTGGTAGGGGTTGGCCTCGAAGCGC
Organism: Sulfuricaulis sp.; assembly: GCF_024653915.1. NCBI lineage: Bacteria > Pseudomonadati > Pseudomonadota > Gammaproteobacteria > Acidiferrobacterales > Acidiferrobacteraceae > Sulfuricaulis > Sulfuricaulis sp. Next base: position 56,694 of record NZ_JANLGY010000004.1, read on the forward strand.
TGGATCATGTCACGGCACAGCTCGCCCGGCAGGGCGTTTTTGATCTCGTATATAAAGGAGAGCGGCTTGACCTCGTGCATGGAATCTTCGCGGGGGTAGTGTGAATGATGGGCGTTTTCGATTATCTTACGCGACCTTCGCGCAGGTCAAACCGCTCAAAACGCATGTCGTTCAAAGAGATCATTGGTTCGCTGTTTCATGTGTCCGCGCCGGTCGGACACAAGGAGAAGATCGTCTCCATGCTATCCGCGTTCGTTGGCATCCTGCTGACCGGCATCCTGAGCGCGAGTCTCGGCCACAGCGCGCTGCCGCTCATGATTGCCTCCATGGGCGCCTCGTCGGTGCTGCTGTTCGCCGCGCCGCATAGCCCGATGGCGCAGCCGTGGTCGTTTGTCGGCGGTCATCTGCTCTCGGCGTTCATCGGCATCACCTGTCTCAAATTCATCCCCAGCCTGTTCGTGGCGGCCGCGGTGGCAGTGGCGCTGTCCATCTTCGCCATGCACTGGCTGAATTGCCTGCATCCGCCCGGCGGCGCCACGGCGCTGGCCATGGTTCTCAGCGGTCAGGAGATGCATGTTCTGGGTTATGGCGCCATGCTCTCGCCGGTCGGCCTCAATGTGTTGATCCTGATGATCATCGCACTCTCGATCAACAACCTGTTTCCCGGGCGGCGCTATCCCATGCTGCCGGCGCCTGCGGGCGAGAAGGCGGCGCCGCCACCGGCACTGACCTTCGGCCGCGCGGTGCTGACCAGAGAAGATATCGAAACCGCGCTCAAGGACATGAACACCTACATTGACGTCACCGAGGAGGATCTCGAGCAGATCTATGCCCGCGCCTCGCTGCATCACATGCGTCAGCGCATGGGCGAGGTGACCTGCCGCGACATCATGACACGAGACGTGGGTACGGCTGAATTCGGCGATGAACTGGCGACGGTGTGGGAAATGATGCGTGAACGCAAGCTCAAGGGCGTGCCCGTGGTGGACCGCACGCGGCGCGTGATCGGTATCGTGACCATCGTTGATTTCCTGAAGCGCGTCGATAAAACACAACACCCGCATCCACAATTCTTCGATCGCCTGCGCTCCTTCATCCGCCGCACCAGCGGATTGACTTCCGACAAGCCAGAAGTGATCGGGGAGATTATGTCGGCGCCTGTCATGACCGCGCGCGAGGACACGCATATCGTGTCGCTGATACCGATGTTTTCCGAGCACAACATCCACCATGTTCCGATCGTGGACGAGGACGGACGTGTGACGGGAATGGTAACGCAGACGGACCTGTCGGTGGCGATGTACCGCTACTGGGCGGCGATGCCCTAGAGAGCTGAAAAATAAAATGGACAGGATTAACAGGATTTTTCAGGATTCACAGGATTAAAGAATTTTTAGAATTAAGAAATCCTGTTAATCGTGTTTTTTAATCCTGTAAATCCTGTCTGATTTTATCTTTTATTGCTAACCGGATGACCCGGTCAGTTCATCGAGGCGGCGTTTGTACGCCTGCATTCTTTTTTCGTAGGCTTCCTGCTCGGTTTCCATCGGTCCGGATTCCAGCCATTCGCCGGTTTTCAGGTCGCGCACCGCGAAGCGGTGACTTTTGCCGACTTTATACACCTTGGTGACGTCCTTGCCGGCCTGTTCCATGGCTTCGAGCTTTCCGAGTTTCTGCGCACGCGATGCGGCAGGCGCCGACGCGGTTGCCGGGGCGGCGTTCGCGCTTTTCTCGTAGAGCAATTCGGTGTGCAGCATTTCCCCGGCGGTGTCGATGCGCACGCCGGTGATGCCCGGTAGTTGCTTGAGAATGTAGCCGGCCATGAGCGTGATCATGGTTTCATTGGCGGTGCTGAGCGAAGTCAGCAGCTTGTTGGCCGCGATCTGGCAGCGCTGCTCCTTGTCCGGATTTTCGATGAACTCGGGACCCATTTGCCAGCCGTGGTCCATGTCACTGTCCATCTTGCGATAGAAATCCTCCGCCTCGCGCAGCATGTGTGGCGGTACGTCCACCGCCAGCGCGCGCTCATCGACGATGATGTTGAGCTTCATGAGTTTGATGCGGTTTTCGGCAGGGGGCAAAACGCGGCCTCGGTTTCCGGCTCCAGCAGGTTCTCGATCGCCGTGCCGGCATCCTGACCTCTGTCCTTATATAGAGTGAGCAGGGTGCGTGCCGTGTCGAGCCAGCGGCGTTGGCCCTCATTCACGAATATCTGCAGCGCGCCGGTATCCTTGTCCACCACCCATTGCCGGTAGGCTTCGATGGCCTCGGGAAAGAGATGTTTGCGCATGCCGGTGAAGTTGGCAAAGTAGAAATGCAGTGAGCCGGTGTTGTTCGCCGCCAGCAGGGCGGGCAGGGTGGACAGGCAATCGGCCAGGATGTCACGCACGGCGCGGATCATGATTTCCACTTTTGAGCGTGAGAAGGCGGTAATCATCTCGTGCCACTTGCCGCCAAGTTTTTCACCTGCCAGACCTTCGCCGAGTTCGTGCAGAATCATGGCCTCGGTTTCGTTCTCGGTCATGCGATCGAGCGCCGAGTTCACGTCGAGATCGAAGGAATAACAATCCAGCGCCCGTTCCATGGCCTCGTTCTTGCGGTTCCAGCGCCACTCTTCGATCTTCTCCCACAGGAAGCGGCGTACCGATTCCTGACGGATGTAAATCGTCTGGCCCTGCAACATGGCCGGCGGGGCTTCCAGGTCGCGCGCGTATTCGCAGGAAGAAATGTAGATGGTGTAGCCGGCGCGCTTTTCCTTTTTGAGCAACGTGCCCAGAAAGAAATGTGGTTTGGAGAAGCGTCCGTAACCGCCGCTGTACACATAGCCCTGGGGAATCAATTCACGATTGATGTTGTCGGCATCGAAAGGGTCAAACTTGTGTCTCTCGAGCGGAAGCGATTCGAACGGGTTTTCTTCGAGATCGGACCACAGGCCCTCACGTTCCTGCATCCAGGCACCCACTTCCTCGCGGGGAAGGTCAAGCGCGAACGGGATGTCGTTTTCCCAACGGAAATACTCGCGCATCTTCAAGAGAAAAATACACAGCGTAAAGTCGCCCGCGTGCCGCGCGTCCGAGATGTGGCAATTTTTCTGGACCGTGTTGACCAGTTGTCCGAGATTCAGCATGAGGCCCAGCCCTGCGAGGTATTCATTAAAGTATAGGTCGATGGTGCCCCGGGAAACCAGCATCCATTTCCTCCAAAACCCTTGGGTGAGTGCGCCTAATCCTCGGGCAGCCTCTCTTTGGTTCACCGATTCCTGGATTGCTTTCAGACCCATTCTGCGCCCATTATCAAAATATATGCCGGCATTTTGATATCGGTCCTTGAAAACCCGATTTCAATGGGTAATATATGCGCCGCTTTGACGCAGTTCGAATGTCTGATTTCTCTGAGGAGCAGCGTTTCATGAACAAATCGTATTACGACACCATCAGCGTGATGGAAAAGAAGGGTGTGGACAAGGAGTACATCAACGGCTGGGCGTGCGGTTTTCTGCACAACCCCAAGCGCGAAGAGCAGCGCCTGAACGAAGCCTACAACGCCGGCTACGATGACGGCCACGCGGGCAAGACCGACGGTTATTCATCCTGGGCCAAGAAGTAACGCGTCCGTCGCGACAGGCTGTGCAGTGCACAGCCTGTTTCTTTCAGGAATTCTGCTGCGCCTTTTCGTACCACTTCCGGGCTTCGGCTTCGTTCTTCTCCACGCCAACGCCCTGCTCGTAGAGCATCCCGAGCGTCATCTGTGATCCGGCCAGCCCCTGTTCGGCGGCGCGCTGGAACCATTCGGCTGCCTGCTTTTCGTTTTTCGGTGCGCATTCGCCCTGCATGTACATGAAGCCCAAGCCGTGCTGGGCCAGCGCGTCGCCCTGTTCAGCGGCGGCGCGCATCCATTTCAGCGCCATCATCTCGTTGCGCACATGCCCGAGGCCGTTCTGATACATGACAGCAAGGCGGTATTGCGCCAGGGCATTGCCGGCATTCGCCAGCGGCGAGAGAAACTGGAAGGCCTTGGCGAATTCCTTGGCCTCGAAGGCGGCGACGCCGCTGGCAAGATTCATATCCAATTCCGACATAGAGAGACTCCGTGACTGTTAATCCGCTATTTTGCCAGAGACGCGCGACGCGCGCGAAGCAATAAGAGTCTCTAACAAAATGAGAACCAGAATTTTAAACCACGGGGAGCACGGGGATTGAAAATTGCGGGAAAAAAAGGAAGATTGTTCATAATTTTTATGTCTTTCCCCGTGTTCCCCGTGGTTTGAATTCATTTTGTTACGGATTCTAGCGGACATTCCGTGTGTGATCTTCGTGATTCCGTGACACGCAGAAACTCCCTTATAATGCGCGCCATGGCGATCCGTCTTAAAACAAAATTTCGCAAGAAAGGCCCGAAGACGCTGGAAGACCGTGCCAGCGTCGTCGCCACGAACATCTGGCGCATCGCGCAGGAAACCGCGCGCCACATGGAGAAGGAGGGCTACCCCATGGGCGGCGACCGCCAGGTGGTGGCGGTGATTACCGAAATGATCGCCTTCCTGATCCAGATCGCGGATCGCCTGGTGTACGGCCAGTTGAGCGAAGAGGAGCGCGGGCGATTCATCAATGCCCTGGGCCAGCATACCGTACGGATTACCTCCACCAATCTTGCGGAGTTCATCGGCGAGGGCAGCTATGCAGGGGAGATCGTGAACACGCTCAATGCCCGCCTCGCCGATTATGCGGAGATGGAATTCAACGGCCGCGACCCGAGCTACTCGGTGCTGCGCTACCTGGGCGAGAAAGTATCCGATGCCATGGAACAGACCGACAGCAAATGGGTGCTGGAGCAGGTGGTGGACATCGAGGCGATCGAGGCGATCAAGCTATTCAAGAAAGCAGTGGGTGAAATCCTGGGCGTGAAGGTGTCCTAGACTGAATGGCACTTAGGTACCTTTGATCGAGGATCAAGCACCTGGGTAGCTTAAAGTGCAACAAGTAGCCCGCATGAAGCGCAGCGAAATGCGGGGAAAACGATCGGTAACGGCGCCTGTACCCGGATTCCGCTGCGCTCCATCCGGGCTACACACTGGAATTTCATGGAGGCGGGCTTAAGTTAAGTGCCATTCGTCCTAGACTTTATTATATTTAAAAAGTATCTTAGCAAAAATCTGTAAAAGGCTGATTTCAAGAACTAAAGTTACGAGATTTATTCGGGCACAAAACCCATGGAAGACCTCAACCCGCTGTTCAACAAGCTGCGCGATCTGCACGACCGGTCTCAGGTCTTACGGGGGTATCTTTGACTTCGACACCAAGCAAGAGCGCCTGACGGAAGTCCAGCGCGAACTCGAGCAGCCCGAACTGTGGAATAAGCCCCAGCGTGCGCAGGAACTGGGCCGCGAACGCGCCAAACTCGAATCCGAAGTCGGCACACTCACGCGCCTGCACACCGAACTGGCCCATTCACGCGAATTGCTGGAGCTGGCGCGCGATGAAGGCGATGCCGACGTCGCCACCTCCGTGGCCGGCGACTTGGAGAAACTGGAAAAAGAGCTTGCCGATCTTGAGTTCCGGCGCATGTTCTCGGGTGAGATGGACGCCAACAACGCTTTCCTGGATGTCCAATCCGGTTCTGGCGGCACCGAGGCCCAAGACTGGGCCAACATGCTGCTGCGCATGTACCTGATGTGGGGTGACCGGCGCGGATTTAAAACCGAAGTTCTGGAGATCTCCGAGGCGGAGGTGGCCGGCATCAAGAGCGCCACGGTCAAATTCAGCGGCCCCTATGCCTATGGCTACCTGCGCACGGAAACCGGCGTGCATCGCCTGGTGCGTAAATCCCCGTTCGACTCCGGCAACCGCCGTCATACCTCATTCGCCTCGGTTTTTGCCTACCCGGAAGTCGAGGAAAACGTGGAGGTGGCCATCAACCCGGCCGATCTGCGTATCGACACCTACCGCGCCAGCGGCGCCGGCGGCCAGCACGTCAATCGCACCGATTCCGCGATTCGCATCACGCACATTCCGACCGGGATTGTGGTTCAATGCCAATCTGATCGCTCCCAGCACCGCAACCGGGCGGCGGCCATGGCGATGTTGAAATCCAAGATGTTTGAGCGCGAATTGCAGGCACGCAACAAGGAAAAGCAGAAGCTGGAAGACAGCAAGTCGGACATCGAGTGGGGTCACCAGATCCGGTCTTATGTGCTCGACCAGTCACGCGTGAAGGATTTGCGCACGGGCGTTGAGAGCGGCAATCCGGAGGCGGTATTGAATGGCGACCTCGACAAGTTTATTGATGCCAGCCTCAAAAGCGGGCTGACAGAAAGTTAATGTATAACTTTGTTAAGCATAGTTAACTATTTAATTTATCAACTAAATGCCTGACGAACTAGACGAGAATCAGCAAATCGCCCAGCGCCGTTCCAAGCTCGCCGAACTGCGCCTGCAGGGCATGCCTTTCCCGAATGATTTCCGGCGCAACGTCGTGGCTGGCGAACTGCATGCCGAGTACGGCGAGAAGGACCCGGCCGAGATCGAATCTCGCAATGTGAGGGTCAAGGTGGCCGGTCGCATGATGACCCGCCGGGTGATGGGCAAGGCCAGTTTCGCCCACCTGCAGGACATGTCGGGGCGCATCCAGATTTACGTCACGCGCGACGTCTTGGGCGAGCCGGCCTACGAGGAATTCAAGAAATGGGATATCGGCGACATTATTGGCGCCGAGGGGGTAATGTTCAAAACCAAGACCGGTGAGTTGTCGGTTAAGGTGGACGCGGTCCGCCTGCTGGCCAAAGCGCTGCGGCCATTGCCCGAGAAATTCCATGGACTGACGGACACCGAGACCAAATACCGCCAGCGTTACCTCGACCTCATCATGAACGAGGTGGCGCGCAAGACCTTCCGCACGCGCACCGCGATCGTGCGATATATAAGGAATTTCCTCGACAGTCGCGGCTATCTCGAGGTGGAGACCCCGATGATGCAGGTAATCCCGGGAGGCGCCGCCGCGCGTCCGTTTGTGACGCATCATCATGCGCTCGACATGGGGCTGTATCTGCGCGTGGCGCCGGAACTGTATCTCAAGCGCCTGATTGTCGGCGGCTTTGAGAAGGTCTATGAGGTCAACCGCAATTTCCGCAACGAGGGCTTGTCCACACGCCACAATCCGGAATTCACCATGCTCGAGTTTTATCAGGCCTTTGCCGATTATCAGGACCTGATGAATCTCACGGAAGAAATGATGCGCGGACTCGCCAAGGAGGTGCTGGAGAGCGAAACCATTACCTACCAGGGCGAGCAGTACGATTTCAATAAACGTTTTCACCGCATGACGTTGAAGGAATCCATCCTGCAATTCAATTCAGAGGTGAAGGAGTCGGATCTGGATTCGGTGGATGCCCTCCGCAAGATTGCCGCGCGGCTGGAAATTCCGGTGAAGCCGGGTTATGGCGCCGGCAAGCTGCAGCTGGAGATTTTCGAGAAAACGGTTGAAGCCAAACTGAAAGACCCGACTTTCATCACTTCCTATCCCACGGAAGTTTCACCATTGGCACGCCGCAACGACACAGATCCAACGATTACCGATCGGTTTGAGTTTTTTGTCGGTGGCCGCGAGCTTGCCAACGGTTTCTCCGAGCTGAACGACGCCGAGGATCAGGCTGAACGTTTCCGCAAGCAAGTCGCGGAGAAAGAAGCCGGCGACGAAGAGGCGATGCATTTTGACGAAGACTATATTCGTGCGTTGGAGCACGGCATGCCGCCGACGGCGGGTGAGGGCATCGGCATCGATCGTCTGGTGATGCTGTTCACCGATTCACCTTCGATCCGCGACGTGCTTTTATTTCCTCACATGAGACCAGAAGGAAAATAAGAATCGACAGGATTTACAGGATTAACAGGATTAGAACGAACACATTTGGCATGGTGCTGAAAAAGATGTTGTCACACCGGCGCAAGCCGGTGTCCAGAAAATTAAAATCAAAAGCCATTAATATGCTGGATTCCGGCTCACGCCGGAATGACAAACACAAATGTTCGGATTCTTTTAGCATCCCGACTGCTTTTAATTTTTAATCCTGTAAATCCTGTCCATTTCTTTTTCAAATGGCTGATCTTCCTCCCGCAATTTTTCTGATGGGCCCGACGGCGGCGGGCAAGACGGCGCTCGCGCTTGAGTTGCATGACGCGTTTCCGGTGGAAATCATCAGCGTCGATTCCTCGCAGGTGTATCGCGGCATGGATATCGGCACCGCAAAACCAACAACCGTGGAACTGGCGCGTGCGCCGCACCGTCTGATCGACATCCGCGATCCGATGCAAGCCTACTCGGCGGCGGAGTTTTGTGCCGATGCCGCGCGCGAGATGGAGGCCATCACGCACGCCGGTAAAATGCCGTTGTTGGTTGGCGGCACCATGTTCTATTTTCATGCGCTTGAATTTGGACTCTCCGATCTACCCTCAGCCGATGCCGCGATCCGTGAACGCTTGAGTGTCGAGGCCGCACAGCAAGGCTGGGAGGAACTGCATAGCAGGCTCCAGTCCGTCGATCCGCAATCAGCGAAGCGTATCCATCCGAACGATGCGCAGCGCATTCAGCGTGCGCTCGAAATTTACGAACTCACCGGCCAGTCATTGACTGAGTTAGCTTCCACCCGGCAGGATATTTCGCTGCCGTATCGCCTTATCAAAATCGCGCTTTGGCCTCAGGACAGAAAGAAACTTCACGCTCGTATCGAACAGCGTTTCCACGCCATGCTGGAGCAGGGATTTTTGTCAGAGGTTGAGAAACTTTATGCGCGCGGCGATCTCCAAGCCTCAATGCCATCGGTCCGTACCGTGGGTTACCGTCAGATATGGGAATGCTTGACCGGAAAGATCAACTATAGTGAAATGATTGAACAGGCACTGGCGGCGACGCGACAATTGGCCAAGCGCCAGATCACCTGGCTGCGCAGTTACCCGGATACACGCGTCTTTGACAGCAGTATTTCCGTCCCGGTATGTGAAAGTCAGGATTTTTTGAGGGAAATGATCCGTCTATAGGTCCGAGTCTGAGGTTATACTATTATTAATCAACCGGTCAGGAATGAGACCGGACGACCAAAAATGCCGCAAGGCACGACGAACATAAGAACAGGAGAACTGTCATGAGCCAGCAAAAAGGGCAAGCATTACAAGACCCTTTCCTTAATGTGTTACGCAAGGAACATGTCCCCGTATCGATCTTTCTGGTCAACGGCATCAAATTGCAGGGACAGATCGAATCCTTCGATCAGTTTGTGGTACTGCTCAAGAATTCCGTGAGCCAGATGATTTACAAGCATGCCATCTCCACGGTGGTGCCCAGCCGCCCCGTGAAGTTTCATATTGAAGGCATGGATGATCCCGCCGACAGCAAGGGTCCTGGAAACGAATAATTCTGCCACGACATCTGCATCGGGGACGCGTCGAGAGCGCGCCCTGCTGGTGCAGTTGCGCCTGTCGGGACGGTTTGAACCGGAGGTGCTGGAGGAATTGCGCTTGCTGGCTGTATCGGCCGGCGCCGACGTCTGCGGTGCCATCCTCGGTAGCCGGCAGGTGCCGGATGCGGCGATCTTCGTGGGGAAGGGCAAGGCCGAGGAAATCCGCGAGGCCGTAGCGCGCGAAAAAGCCGACCTCGTGCTCGTTAACCACAATCTTTCACCCGCTCAGGAACGAAATCTCGAAAAGATCGCTTGTTGCCGCGTGTTGGACCGCACCGGCCTGATACTGGATATCTTTGCACAGCGTGCGCACTCCGCCGAAGGCAAGTTGCAGGTCGAGCTGGCTCAGCTTGAGCACATGTCCACGCGTCTCGTGCGCGGCTGGACTCACTTGGGGCGGCAAAAGGGCGGTATCGGCCTGCGCGGCCCTGGCGAGACGCAGCTGGAAGTGGACCGCCGCCTGATCCGCGAACGCATCAAGAAACTCAACGAACGACTGAAACAGGTGACCGTCCAGCGCCGCAGCCGGCGCAAGGCACGTCACAAGGTCCCCATTCCCACTGTGTCCTTGGTGGGCTACACCAATGCCGGCAAGTCATCGCTGTTCAACCGGTTGACTTCGTCCGCGTTGTACGCCGCCGATCAATTGTTCGCCACGCTCGATCCCACGATGCGGCGCATCGAGCTGCCGGGTAAGGCTTCGGTGATACTGGGGGATACCGTGGGCTTCATTCGACACTTGCCGCACGACCTGGTGGAGGCCTTCAAGTCGACGCTGGAGGAGGTGGCCGAGGCGGATGTGCTGTTGCATGTTGTCGATGCCGCCAATCCCGAACGGCTTGAGCAGATCCAGCAGGTGAATAGCGTGCTGGCGGAGATCGATGCGCAGTCCATTCCGCAGATCATGGTGTTCAACAAGATAGACTTGACCGGCGAGGCGCCACGCTTCGAGCGCGACGCCAATGGGCATATTTCGCGCCTCTGGGTGTCGGCGCGAACCGGCGACGGCATGGACCTGTTGTTGCAAGGGCTGTCGGATCACTTTCGTCGTCACCGGCAACGCTATCGGTTTTTTCTCCCCCCGCAGGCTGGTCGATTGCGCGCCGTCCTGTATGAACGCTTTGATGTAATCCGCGAAACGGTACCGGATGCCGGTGGCTGGATGCTGGAGCTGGCGCTGGAGTCCGCCCAGTTAGCGTGGTTGCGGCAACAGAGTGATTATCATGAGTCCTATATGGTATTAGAAACCGAATCCGTCCTTGCTCCCACCGGGTCCTGACCCTAAAATGCCGCTCTTCACAGAGTTTTTGCTTTAAATCATTGAGGTGTAAATCGTGGCATGGAATGAACCTGGTAAGTCCGGGGACAAGGATCCTTGGGGTCAGCGCCGCAAGCCGGGTGCCGGCGGACCGGATATCGACCGCATCGTGAAGGACATCCAGCAGAAATTCGCTGGCTTGTTTGGTGGCCTGTTCGGCGGCGGCGGAGGTGGTGGTAATACCAGCGGTGGCGGGGCGCATGCCAGCGGTATCGGGCTGGGCTTGATCGTCGCGGTCGCGGTGGTCATCTGGCTGGTCACCGGTTTTTACATTGTCAATCAGGGCGAGCGTGGAGTCGTGCTGCGCTTCGGTCAACAGTCAGAGATTACCGAAGCCGGTTTGCGCTGGCATCTGCCGTTCCCGGTCGAGAAGGTCGAGAAGGTCAATGTGGAAAAGGTATCCAACATTGAGATCGGCTACCGCAGTAATCCACGCAGTGGCGGCAAGAGCAAGGTGCCGAAAGAGGCGCTGATGCTGACCGAGGACGAGAATATCATCGACATCGAATTCGCGGTGCAGTACAAGATCAAGGACGCTGCGGATTACCTTTTTAATGTTCGTGACGTCGAGACCACCATCTCCCAGGCGACCGAATCGGCGGTGCGCGAGGTGGTCGGCAAGAGCACGCTGGATTTTGCCCTGACCGAAGGGCGCGATCAGGTGTCTCGCAGTGCGCGTGACTTGTTGCAGCAAATTCTGGACCGGTACAAGGCCGGTGTACACATCGTCACGGTGGAAACCCAGAAGGCGCAACCGCCGGATGAAGTCAAATCGGCATTCGACGATGCCGTGAAGGCGCGCGAGGACGAGCAACGTCTGATCAACGAGGCCGAGGCCTATGCCAATGACGTCATCCCGCGTGCCCGTGGCGGAGCCGCGCGCCTGATACAGGAGGCCGAAGGCTACAAGGCGAGCGTGATTGCGCGCGCCGACGGCGATGCGCGCCGCTTCAGCCAGATTGCCAACGAATACGTGAAGGCGCCCGCCGTCACGCGCGAACGCCTGTACCTGGAAACCATGGAGCAGGTATTGTCCAACACGACCACGATTTTCATCGACCAGAAAGCCGGCAATAATTTGATATACCTGCCGCTCGACAAGCTCGTGCCGATGGGTCAGGCGACCGCCACGGTGCCGTTTGTCCCGCCGCTCACGGAGGCTGATGCGACAGCAGCCGCGGCGGCGAAAGCTGGCGCCTCCAACCGCGGCCGTGCCGATTTGCGCACGCGGGGGGCGACACCATGAACCAGTCCAAACTGCTCGCGTTACTCGGCATTATTCTGCTGGTGTCGATTACGGCGAAGTCCGCTGTTTATTCGGTGGACGAGCGTGAAAAAGTCATCATCGTGCGCTTCGGTCAGGTGCTGCGTTATGACGACGCCCCGGGGATACACTTCAAGACCCCGTTCCTCGATGAGGCGCGTTATTTCGACTCGCGCATACTGACCATGGACGCGGAACCGCAACCGTTCCTCACCAAGGAAAAGAAATACGTGGTGGTGGACTCGTTCGTCAAGTGGCGCATCGAGGATGCCCTCAAATACTTTCTCACGGTCGGCGGTCAGGAGTCGGACGCGCGCCGGCGTCTGGAGCAGGTTGTCAACAGCGGATTGCGCGATGAATTCGGCAAGCGCGAAGTGAAGAAAGTCATTTCCGTCGATCGCCACAAGATCATGGAGATACTGACTGAAAACACCGACCGCGAGGCGCGCAAATTCGGTATTGTGGTGGTGGACGTGCGCATTCAGCGCGTGGATCTGCCGGACGAGGTCAGCCAGTCGGTGTATCAGCGCATGAAGGCGGAACGCTCGCGCATCGCCAACGAATTGCGCGCGCAGGGCGCGGAGGCGGCGGAGAAGATTCGCGCCAATTCCGAGCGCCAGCGCGAGGTGCTGCTTGCCGAAGCCTACGGCAAGGCCGAGCGGGTTCGCGGCGAGGGCGATGCGAAGGCGACGGCGCTTTACGGCCAGGCCTACGGGCGCGCGCCGGAATTCTATTCGTTGTATCGCAGTCTCGGCGCCTACAAGGAAAGCTTCAGGACAAAAGAAGACATTCTGATCGTGGACCCGAGCTCGGATTTCTTCAAATACATGAAGAAACCCAGCCGCTAAGCATCCCTGGCCGGAGCGGGCGATGTGGAATGAACTGTGGATCGCACTGGCATTACTGCTGATACTGGAAGGCGTTTTTCCCTTTCTCAGCCCGGAAATGGTGCGCAAAGCCCTGGCGGCCATACACCAGCTGAGCGACTCGCAATTACGCTTCGCGGGTCTGACCAGCATGTTGACCGGCGTGTTATTGCTTTACATCATTAATCGCTAACATAAACGTTTCCTGTTTCGTAATCGCTCATTATGTCAACGAAAGACCGCTGGCTGTTGCCTGATGGTGTCGAAGAAATCCTCCCTGTCGAAGCGCGGCGCGTGGAGAGTCTGCGTCGCCGGCTGCTCGACCTGTTCGAGACCTGGGGTTATGAATTCGTGATGCCGCCGCTCATTGAGTATCTCGAATCGCTGTTGATCGGAGCGAGCCGCGACCTCGATCTGCAAACCTTCAAGGTCACGGATCACCTGACCGGACGTCTCATGGGCGTGCGTCCGGACATGACGCCGCAGGCGGCGCGCATCGATGCGCACTATCTCAAGCGCGGCGCGCCGACGCGTCTGTGCTACATGGGTTCGGTGTTGCGCACGAAACCGGACGGTTTCGGCGGTTCGCGCGAACCGCTGCAACTCGGCGCCGAGCTTTACGGTCACGCCGGTCCGGATGCCGACGCTGAAATACTGGGGCTCATGATCGAGTCGCTGCGATTGGCGGGCATCCGCGACGCGCATTTTGATCTCGGCCACGTCGGCGTGTTCCGCGGGCTGGCCGCGCAGGCAAAGTTGAATGTCGAACAGGAAACGGAATTATTCGAAGCGCTACAGCGCAAGGCGAGCAACGATGTCGAGGCCCTGCTGGCGGCCAGCGACGCACCGACGGCTTCGAAGCGCATGTTGGCGGGCCTGCTGGAGCTGAGCGGCGGCGAGGAAGTGCTGGCGCGCGCCCGCAAGCAGTGTCGTGACGCACCCAAGCCGGTGATTCGTGCGCTTGACGAGCTGCAGGCGGTGGCGGATCGGGTGGCGAAACGCCCTGGCGCGCCGACGCTGAATTTCGATCTGGCCGAGCTTTCCGGTTATCACTACTACACCGGTGTGGTGTTTTCCGCGTTTGTGCCCGGTTATGGGCAGGCGATTGCACGCGGGGGACGCTACGATGGCATTGGACAAGCCTTCGGTCGCGACCGCGCCGCCACCGGTTTCGGCGCGGATCTGCGCCAATGGCTGCGGGTCTCTGCCGCGACAACGCCGGTGCTCACCGGTGTTCTCGTGTCGAACAGCGACGATTCGGCGTTGCAGGCCGAGACCAGTCGCTTGCGCGCTGAGGGCCAGCGCGTGGTCATGCGACTCTCCGGAGACAAATCTCCTGCGTCCGAATTTGGTTGTGACCGTGAACTGGTCAAGAAAAATGGTCGCTGGGTAATTCAATCAGCTAAGTAATGAAAGCAGGAAATCATGGCTAAGAACGTCGTCGTGGTCGGCGCCCAGTGGGGCGACGAAGGCAAGGGCAAGATCGTCGATTTGTTGACCGACAAGGCGCACGCGGTTGTGCGCTTCCAGGGTGGGCACAACGCCGGCCACACGCTGGTCATCAACGGCAAGAAAACGGTGTTGCATCTGATTCCGTCCGGTGTGTTGCGCGATGGTGTCATGTGCCTGATTGGCAATGGTGTGGTGCTGTCCGTGGCCGCGCTGTTCGAGGAGATGGACGAGCTCACACGCGGCGGCGTGGATGTCGCGAAACGCCTGCGCGTGAGCGATTCCTGCCCGTTGATCCTGCCGCATCATGTGGCGCTGGATCACGCGCGCGAAAAGGCGCGCGGCAAGGCCGCCATCGGCACCACCGGGCGCGGCATCGGCCCGGCCTACGAAGACAAGGTGGCGCGCCGCGGTCTGCGCGTGGGCGATGTGCTGGACACGAAATCTTTTCCCGACAAGCTCAAGGGTGTGATGGAGTATCACAATCACGCGCTCAAGAACTATTACCACTACGACACGGTGGATTACCAGAAAACGCTTGATGAGTGTTTAAAGCTGGCCGAGCGCCTGCGCCCGCTGGTAGCAGACATCCCCGAGCTGCTGTATGAATACGGGCGCGACGGCAAGCGTGTGATGTTCGAGGGCGCGCAGGGCGTGTTACTCGACATCGACCATGGCACTTATCCCTATGTCACGTCCTCCAATACCTGTGCCGGTGCGGCGTCCACGGGTAGCGGCGTCGGACCGGGACAGCTGAATTACGTGCTGGGCATCACCAAGGCCTACACTACGCGCGTGGGCGCGGGGCCGTTCCCGACTGAGCTGCATGATGCCATCGGTGACCGGCTCGGTGAGCGCGGCAAGGAGTTCGGTGCCACCACCGGACGCAAGCGCCGTTGCGGCTGGTATGACGCCGTGATAATGCGCCGCTCGAATCAGTTAAACGGCGTCACAGGGTTGTGCGTGACAAAACTGGACGTGCTCGACGGACTCGACAAGATTCTCATTTGCACGGGTTATCGTTACGATGGCAAGACGCGCAAAACGCCGCCGAGCGGTGCGGATGCGCTCGCAAAATGTGAACCGATTTACGAGGAAGTGCCGGGCTGGACCGAATCCACGCTGGGCGTGCGGAGTTACGACAAGTTGCCGGTAAACGCGCAGAAATATCTGAAGAAAATCGAGGAGTGCACCGAGGCGCGCATCGACATTATCTCCACCGGTGCCGAGCGCGATGACACCATTATTCTGCGGCATCCCTTTGAATAGGGATTCCCGTTCGGAGACTTGCTGGTATTATCTGTTGCGGGACAGGAAGTCCCGGATTCAAGATGGTACCGAGGAGAGGACTTGAACCTCCACGAGCTTGCGCCCGCTAGCACCTGAAGCTAGTGCGTCTACCAATTCCGCCACCTCGGCGTACAGCCCGTGAATTAAACGGGACCCTACAGGACGGCGAACTCTACCGATAGATAAAATTCATGTCAACGCGAAAACCCAAAAAACCAATTCAAGACCCCATGGCTGAACGGGAGCAACAAAAATACGAACATCCCGTCCCCAGCCGCGAGGCCATTTCAGCCATGTTGACCGAGCGCAACGAGCCCTTGCCGTTTCAAGAGCTGGCGAATGCGCTGGACGTGCACGGCGAGCGCGATGAGGATGCCTTCAACCGTCGCCTGCGCGCGATGGAGCGCGACGGCCAGATCCTGAAAAACCGCCGCGGCCTGTACGGGCTGGCAAACAAGATGGACATGGTCTCCGGACGCGTCAGCGGTCATCCGGACGGTTTCGGTTTTCTGATTCCCGATGAAGAAGGCGAGGATCTGTTTCTTTCGCCCGGCGAGATGCGCCAGGTGATGCACGGGGATCGCGTCATGGCGCGCGTGACCGGCGTCGATCAGCGCGGCCGGCGCGAAGGCGCTGTGGTCGAAGTGCTGGAGCGCACGCACAAAACCGTGGTTGGGCGCTATGTCATGCCGAACGGCGCGGGTTTCGTTGTGCCGGAGAACAAGCGCATCACCCAGGATATCGTGATATCGCGCGGCGACGAAAACGGGGCAAGGGTTAACCAGATCGTGGTGGCGGAAATCACGTCACCGCCGACACGTCACCGGGCCCCCGCGGGACGCGTGATAGAAGTACTCGGCGATCACATGGCGCCGGGCATGGAAATCGAGGTTGCCATCCGCGCACACGACATTCCTCACGTCTGGCCGCAAGAGGTGCGAGACGAGGTCGATGGGCTGACGCCACAGGTTCCCGCGCACGCCAGCGAGGGACGATTCGATCTGCGAGAAATTCCGCTGGTCACGATCGACGGTGAGGACGCGCGTGATTTCGACGATGCCGTATTCGCCGAACACGATGGCCGTCAATGGCGGCTGATCGTGGCGATCGCGGACGTATCCTATTATGTTAAACCCGGCACAGCGCTGGACCATGAGGCTTATCAGCGCGGCAACTCGGTGTATTTCCCGCAAAATGTCATTCCGATGCTGCCGGAAATATTGTCGAACGGTTTGTGCTCGATCAACCCGAAGGTGGACCGTCTGTGCATGGCCTGCGAAATGCAGATCGATGCCGCCGGCAACATCAGTCGTTATCGGTTTCTCGAGGCGGTCATGCGTTCGCGGGCGCGCCTCACCTACACCAGGGTGGCGTCCATATTGACGGACAAGGATGCCACGCTGCGGAACGAATATGCCGATGTCGTTCCGCACCTGGAAGCGTTGCATGGCCTTTACAATATTTTGCACACGTCGCGCATGAAGCGCGGCGCGGTGGATTTCGAGCTGCCGGAAACGCGCATCGTGTTCGACGAGGCCCGCAAGATCCAGCAAATTGTGCCGCAGCAGCGCAATGATGCCCATCGTTTGATCGAGGAATGCATGTTGGCGGCCAACGTTTGCGCCGCCGAAATTCTTAAAAAGCACAAAGTGCCTGCGCCGTACCGCATCCACGAAGGTCCGACAACAGAGAAATTAAGCAACCTGCGTGAATTCCTTTCCGAAATCGGCCTATCTCTGGCTGGCGGCGATAAACCGCAGGCGCATCATTATTCCAAACTCATCAAGCAGGTGGAAAAGCGCACCGACTCGCGCCTGATCCAGACCGTGCTGCTGCGTTCGCTGTCACAGGCGGTGTACAGCCCGGACAACGTCGGCCACTTCGCGCTGGGTTATCCTAACTACACCCATTTCACCTCACCGATACGCCGCTACCCGGACCTGCTGGTGCATCGCGCCATCAAGGGCATCCTGGCAAAACGCCCGGCGGAAATTACGCCGGAACTGGCCAAGCAGCAGGGCGAACACTGCTCCCTGACCGAACGCCGCGCTGACGAGGCCACGCGCGAGGTGACGCGCTGGCTCAAGGCTGAGTTCATGATGGACAAGATCGGCGAGGAGTTTGACGGCTACATCAGTGGCGTCACTAATTTCGGAATTTTCGTGGAACTGGTCGAGGTTTACGTGGATGGCCTGGTGCACATCACGGCGCTGGGCAACGATTACTATCATTTCGATGCGGCGCATCATCGCCTGATGGGCGAGCGCACGCGCCAGATCTACCGTCTGGGTGACAAGGTGCGCGTACGTGTCATGCGCGTGGACCTGGACGAAACCAAGATTGATTTCGAACTGGTCGGGGTGGTAACGGGTGCCAAAACCGGCAAGGCCCCCAAACAGCGTCGTCCAGAGGCAAAACGTAACGGCAAACCTTCCGGTAAAAAGCGTTCGAGGAAACGCCGGCGCTGACATGAGTGATCAGCATGTTTGCGGTGTACACGTGGTGCTGGCGGCGCTGAAGTCCAGACCGGACCTTGTCGAGGAAATCTGGGTTAGCGATGCACGCGGCGACAAGCGCATTGCCGCGGTACTGAATGCTGCCCGTGATGCGCAGGTAAAGATTCATAAATCGCCGCGCGCCGCCCTCGACCGCCTCGCCGATGGCGTGAAACACCAGGGCGTGATTGCGCGCATGCGCGAAACGCCCGTGCAAAAAGAGCAGGACCTCAAAACCTTTTTAGCCCATTTGCCGCCCATGCCGCTGCTGCTCGTGCTCGACGGCGTGCAAGACCCACATAATCTCGGCGCCTGCCTGCGCAGCGCCGATGCCGCCGGCGCGCATGGCGTCATCGTGCCACGCGAGCACAGCGCGCCGCTTTCCGCCGTTGCGCGCCGTGCTGCCAGCGGCGCGGCGGAAACCATTCCCGTGTTTCAGGTGGTTAATCTTGCGCGCACCTTGCGCGAACTCAAGGAAGCCGGCATCTGGCTTGCCGGCGCGAGTCAGGAGGCTGATACTGATGTCTTTCATACCGATCTGCGCCGGCCGCTGGCGATTGTTTTGGGCGGAGAGGGCAAGGGACTGCGGCGATTGACACAGGAAGAGTGCGATATGCTGGTGCGCATTCCCATGGCCGGCACGGTGGAAAGTCTGAATGTCTCGGTGGCGGCGGGCGTATGCCTCTTCGAGGCCGTGCGGCAACGGAGCACACACGATTAAGCGCCGACCAAAAGAAAAAAATTAACAGGATTAACAGGATTTCTTAAGAATTCTAAAATCCTTAATCCTGTAAATCCTGTAAATCCTGAAAAATCCTGTTAATCCTGTCTATTGCATTTTATCAGGAGAAACGCACGCTCGCCTTCATGAAGAAACCCAAAATGCCCACGTTGCACGAGGCCTTGCCCGGACGAGCCGAGAAGATGCTGGTGCCGGAAAAACATTTCGTTAACGGTCGTCTGCTTACGCCGCCATTTCCGATGGGCATGGAGCAGGTGCAGTTCGGGCTCGGCTGCTTCTGGGGCGCGGAAAAATATTTCTGGCAATTGCCGGGTGTATACGTGACCGCGGTCGGTTATGCCGGTGGTCGCACGCTTAATCCTACGTATCAGGAAGTATGCAGCGGTATGACCGGTCACAACGAGGTGGTGCTGGTAGTTTACGATCCAAAGCAGGTCAGTTACGCGCAATTGCTGAAATTGTTCTGGGAGGCGCACGATCCCACGCAAGGCATGCGTCAGGGTAATGACGTCGGCACGCAATATCGCTCCGGCATCTATACCTACAGCGAGGCACAGAAGCAGGCGGCGCAGGTATCACTCGCGCGTTATCAGGATGAACTGAAGAAGGCAGGTTTCGCGCCCATCACCACCGAGATCCTCGATGCACCCGAGTTTTATTATGCCGAAGATTATCACCAGCAGTATCTCGCCAAAAATCCGCGTGGCTATTGTGGCCACGGCGGCACCGGCGTGACTTGTCTGATTACGTGAGCCACACGCTTTACACCCTTGGACATGGCAATCGAAAGATTGAGGAGCTGGTTGCGCTATTGAAGGAGGCGGGGGTGGGTACGCTCGTTGACGTGCGTGCGCAACCGCGCTCACGGCACAACCCGCAGTTCAACGATGACTCGCTGCGTCTGGCCTGCGAAAATGCGGGCATTGCCTATCACTGGGCGGGAAGGCAACTGGGCGGGATGCGCGACCCGCGGCCGGATTCACCGCATCTGGCGCTCGATGAAAATCTTCGCGGTTTTGCCGATCATATGGACACGGAGTCCTTCCAGAAGGGCGCCTTCCAGCTGCAGCATCTGGCCGCAAGCGGTGTATGCGCCATGCTTTGCGCCGAGCTCGACCCGGCACATTGCCACCGATCGTTGATAGCGGATTACCTGACGCTCCAGGGCCAGCCCGTGGTGCACCTGATCGCTCCCGGCAAGTCGCGCGAACATGCGCTTTCGCCCGGTGTGAGGCGTGAATCCGCGGCCCTGGTCTATGATCGGCAGCTCAGTGGACAACTCGCCTTGGACCGTTGAGGTAGGCGGCATCCCGAAAAGATATCGTAAAACAGCGATTTTTAGCGGGTTTGGCACTCCGGCAAGCCTTGCTCGGGCCGGGGGGATTCCAGTAGAATGCGCCGCTCTTTTGAGCAGTTGCCCCTCCGGGGCGCCCTTGCCTTACCGGCCGTATAACAACTACAAAACGGCAGCGGAAGGCTGAAGTTCATCCATAAGGAGTGTTGCATGCGTCATTATGAAGTCGTTTTCATGGTCCACCCGGACCAGAGTGATCAGGTACCCGCGATGATCGAGCGCTACCGCTCGATGATCGAGTCCGCCAAGGGCGTGATCCACCGCCTCGAAGACTGGGGCCGCCGTCAGCTCGCTTACCCCCTGAACAAGGTGCACAAGGCGCACTACGTGCTCATGAACATCGAGTGCGAGCTGGCCACATTGCGCGAGCTGGAGTCGGCGTTTCGCTTCAACGACGCGGTGCTGCGCTCGCTCGTCATCAAGCGCAAACAAGCCGTTACCACGCCATCGCCGCTCATCAAGGAAAACGAAGAGAAGTCCGCGGCGCCCGTGTCGGCACCGGCGGATATCGATAACGGCGATAACGAAGCGGCCGAACCAGCCGCGTCCGATCAGGTTTAAGGAGCACGACCATGTCACGATTTTTCAGACGCAAAAAATTCTGCCGCTTTACGGTCGAGAAGGTCGATGAGATCGACTATAAGGATATCGCCGTGCTGAGTGGATTCATCACCGAAACCGGCCGCATCATGCCGTGTCGCAACACCGGCACCAAGGCCCGCTACCAGCGGCAACTGACGCGCGCCATCAAATATGCGCGCTTTCTGGCGCTGATGCCGTATTGCGACAGTCACTGAACGCTACTCGCGAGGTTTAACGATGGAAGTCATTCTGCTGGAAAAAGTGCGCAACCTGGGCAACCTGGGAGAACAGGTCAAGGTGAAGTCAGGTTTCGCGCGTAACTTTCTCATCCCTTACGGCAAAGCCGTCACGGCCAACGAGGAGAATCGCGCCAAGTTTGAGGCGCGTCGCGCCGAACTCGAAAAAGTCCAGACCGATGCCCTCGGCAAAGCGCAATTACGCGCTGAGAAGATGACCGGCTACACGGTCCAGGTCGTACGCAAGTTAAGCGAGGAGGGGAAACTTTTCGGTTCCGTCGGCATTCGCGACATCTGCGAAGCCATGGTGCAGGCTGGTTTCGAACTGACCAAGTCCGAAATTCATCTCGATCGCGGTCCGATGAAGGAGATCGGCGATCACGAAATTTCCGTGTCGCTACACCCCGAAGTCAATTTCAAGCTAATCGTTTCGGTCATCGGCGAAAAATAGCGCGTTATTTCCTGATTTACGGTGCAGCTGTTCATCTCGACGCACCGCGCTATAATGCGTGACACACTTGACGGCAGCTAACCAAGCCGCAATTCAGGATCGAGAGGGGGAGGTCGGTGGAAGAACGAGCCTTTTCCAGGCGTGGAACGGAGTCGGTGACCGACCTGCTCAAGGTCCCGCCGCAATCGATAGAGGCCGAGCAATCCGTGCTTGGCGGTCTGCTGCTCGACAACCAGAGCTGGGACCGCATTGCCGATATTCTCACCGCTGACGACTTCTACCGCCGCGAACACCGACTGATCTTCAACGCCGTCTCCTCCCTGTGCCAGGAAAACAGCCCGGCGGACGTGGTGACGGTTTCCGAATGGCTCGAACGCAGCGGCGAGCTCGAACACGCCGGCGGACTGGCCTATCTCGGTTCACTTGCCAACAACACTCCCAGTGCCGCCAACATCGTGGCGTATGCCGCCATCGTGCGCGAAAACTCGGTCATGCGCGAACTGGTGCGGGCGGCCGGCGAGATTACTTCGGCCGCCTATACCCCCGAAGGACGCTCCGCCACTGAACTCCTGGATTTCGCTGAAAAGCGCATCTTCGACATCAGCGAAAAGGGCCACCGGCGCGGCGAATTTCAGCCCCTGAACACCCTGCTCAGCAAGGCCGTCGACCGCATCGACGAACTGTTTCGCTCCAAGTCGTCCATCACCGGCGTGCCCACCGGCTTTACCGATCTTGACGAAATGACCTCCGGGCTGCAGAAATCGGACCTTGTCATTATCGCCGGGCGTCCGAGCATGGGGAAAACGAGTCTGGCGATGAACATCGCCGAAAATGCCGCCGTGGGCCACAAGATTCCGGTGGCGGTGTTCAGCATGGAAATGCCGGGTACACAGCTGGCGTTGCGCATGATGGCCTCGCTCGGGCGTATCAACGCGCACCGAGTGCGCACTGGAAAACTCGACGATGACGATTGGCCGCGGTTGACCTCGGCCGTGAGTCTGCTCAATGAGGCCCCGATTTTTATCGATGATTCCCCGGGACTGACGCCGATGGAATTGCGTGCCCGCGCGCGTCGCTTGAAGCGTGAGCATGGTCTCGGGCTGATTCTCATCGACTACCTCCAGCTCATGACGTCGACCGAGCGCACTGAGGAGAACCGCGCCACGGAGATTTCCAACATCACGCGCGCGCTAAAAGGCCTGGCCAAGGAGCTGGATGTGCCGGTGATCGCCATGTCGCAGCTGAACCGCAGCGTGGAATCCCGTCCGGATAAAAGACCGGTCATGTCCGACCTGCGCGAGTCCGGCGCCATCGAGCAGGATGCCGACGTGATCTTTTTCATCTATCGTGACGAGGTCTACAACAAGGACAGTCCGGTCAAAGGCACCGCCGAGATCATCATCGGCAAACAGCGTAACGGCCCGATCGGCGAGGTGCGCCTGACCTTCCTCGGGGAATACACGCGCTTTGAAAATTATACTTCCGCCGGATACGACGGGAATTCCTAGGGAAGTCTGATTTATTAATTCCTGACCGCAGAGAGCGCGGAGGACGCAGAGAAAAAATATATGGGAATTAACGGGAAAATCTCTGTGATCTCTGCGTACTCTGCGGTGAAAACTCATATTTCAGAGACTCCTCTTAGATGAGCCGACCGGCGCGCGCGCTGCTGGACGCTGGGGCGCTCAAACACAATCTGCAACAGGTTCGTCTTCACGCCAAGCGTGCGCGCGTCATGGCCATCGTCAAGGCCAACGGCTATGGACACGGACTCGCCTGGGTGGCGCGGACCCTGGGTGAATCCGCCGATGCCTTCGGTGTCTCCAGCATCGAAGAGGGCATGCAACTGCGCGAGGCGGGGGTGACGCGGCCCATCTGCCTGCTTGAAGGTTTTTTCAATAACGATGAGCTGTCATTGCTCTCGAAACAACATCTTGAGCCGGTCGTTCATCATGACGGACAACTCAAGGCCATCATGAAGGCCTCTCCGATGTTGAAGCTCACGGTCTGGATCAAGGCGGACACCGGCATGCATCGTCTCGGGTTCGCGCCTGCCGCGGTACCTGAGCTTGTGAAGCAGTTGCGCAGCGCATCCGCGGTGGCCGGCATTCGCCTCATGTCGCATTTCGCACGCGCGGAATTTCCCGACGATGATGTCACGCGCTCCCAGATCAATGATTTCGCCGGTGTGAGCCGGAATCTGGAGCTGGAAACGAGCCTCGCCAATTCCGCCGGTATTCTCGCCTGGCCCTCGAGCCATCTTGACTGGGTGCGCCCCGGCATCATGCTTTATGGCGCCTCGCCCCTGATGGACAAGGATGCCGCGACCATGGGGCTCAAACCCGTCATGACGCTCGAATCAGCCCTGATCGCGGTGCATGCCCGGAAGAAAGGTGACGCCATAGGCTACGGCGGCGACTGGCGTTGCCCGGAGGACATGCCGGTGGGCGTGGTGGCCATCGGCTATGGTGACGGTTACCCGCGCCACGCGCCGCCCGGTACGCCGGTGCTGGTAAACGGCCAGCGTGTGCCGACTGTGGGCCGGGTATCCATGGACATGATCACGCTCGATTTGCGGGCCCAGACGCAGGCGAAGATTGGCGATCCGGTGGTGCTGTGGGGCAAGGGCCTGCCCGTGGAGGAGGTGGCGGAAAGTGCCGGGACTCTCTCCTATGAACTGTTGTGTCACGTGACCGAGCGCATCCCGCGCGTCGTCGTTTAATAAGAATTTTCACCGCAGAGGACGCAGAGTACGCGGAGAATTAAAATTGAAAATCAAAAAATATAAAATTCTCTGCGCCCTCTGCGCTCTCTGCGGTTGATGCTCATAAAATAAATGGCCAAGGTCAAATCGGTTTACACCTGCAACGAATGCGGCGCGAATTCGCCCAAGTGGGTCGGCCAGTGCCCGTCCTGTACTGCCTGGAACTCGCTTTACGAAACCACGGTCGTGCCCATTACCCACCCACGCGCCGGACGCCAGTATGGCGCGCCCGCGGCGGTGCATAATCTGGCCGAGGTCACGCCGGGAAAAATTGCCCGACAACCGACCGGCATCACAGAGCTCGACCGCGTGCTCGGTGGCGGACTGGTGTCCGGTTCGGTGGTGTTGATCGGCGGCGATCCGGGCATCGGAAAATCCACTCTTCTGACGCAGGCCATGGCCACCATCAGCCAGAGCGCGAAAGTGCTTTACGTCAGCGGCGAAGAATCCTCCGACCAGATCGCGCTGCGAGCGCAACGCCTGGGACTCCGGGGCGATCGGCTGCGACTGCTGACGGAGACTCAGGTCGAGACCATTCTTGCCAGCGCCCAGAGCGAACAACCGCAGGTCATCGTCGTAGATTCGATTCAGACGATGTTCACCGATATTCTTCAGTCGGCGCCCGGCAGTGTCGCGCAGGTGCGCGAATCCGCGGCGCAGTTGGTGCGTTACGCCAAGCAGACCGGCACGGCCCTGTTTCTGGTGGGGCACGTGACCAAGGAAGGCACGCTCGCCGGCCCGCGCGTGCTGGAGCACATGGTGGATACCGTGCTGTATTTCGAGGGCGATACCGGCAGCGCCTTTCGCATTATTCGTGCCATCAAGAACCGTTTTGGCGCGGTGAATGAGATCGGTGTCTTCGCCATGACGGAAACCGGCCTGCGCGAGGTCGGCAATCCGTCCTCGATGTTTTTGAGCCGGGAAGTGCAATCCGTGCCCGGCAGTATCGTGCTGGCGACGCAGGAGGGTACGCGCCCGTTGCTGGTGGAAGTCCAGGCGCTGGTGGATCAAAGCCATTTGTCGAATCCGCGGCGCGTGTGCGTGGGGCTCGACACCAACCGGCTGGCGATGCTGCTGGCGGTACTGCACCGTCACGCCGGCATCGCGACCTACGATCAAGATGTGTTCGTCAACGTTGTCGGTGGCGTGCGCGTGCTGGAAACCGCGGCGGACCTGGCCATCCTGGCGGCCACGGTTTCCAGTCTGCGCAATCGTCCACTCGGCCGGGATCTGGTGGCCTTTGGTGAGGTGGGGCTGGCGGGCGAGGTGCGGCCAGTGCAGCGTGGGCAGGAGCGTATCCGCGAAGCGGCCAAGCTGGGGTTCAAGCGCGTGCTGGTGCCGGCCGCGAACATGCCCAAAAAGGGTGACGCCGGAATTGAATTGCTGCCCGTCCGCCGTCTTACTGAGGCTTTGGAAATACTAGGATAAAAAATTCACAGGATTTACAGGATTAAAACAGGATTAACAGGATTAGAATCCAAAAGATCGAATTTCAGCAGTTAATCCTGTGAAATTTTATTTCAAATAAAACTGCAAACGCGTGCCGGCGACCTCGATCAAATCGCCGTTTTTGAGTTTTGAGCCTTCCGACGGAATCGGCCGGCCGTTCAGCTTCGGCGTTTCATCCGCGCCCGGCGCCAGCGCGAAGCCCTCGGCCGTTAGCGTGATGGCCCCCGCGCGCTTGCCGGCACTGCCAAGATTGGTAATCTTCTTGGTCAGGTCGATGCGCTTGCCGCTGTTCATTCCGCTCAACACAAAAAGGGCACCGACACGTTGCCGTTCTGCTTCGACTTTCGGTGAATCTTTCGGTTTTGTTTCCAGGGTGATGGCGGCCGGTTCGATGGGCGGCCGGGACACGGGCTTCGGCTCCACGGTTCGCGATGGATTAATGATAACCGTCCTGGCAAATTCCTCCGGCGGTTGGCTGGCGCGCGCCGAATCGCTGAGATAGATCAGCGAGTGTTTGCCAATCACGACCGTGTCGCCATTTTTCAGGTGATGTTTGGTGATCTTTTTGTTGTTGATGAAGGTGCCGTTGGTGCTGCCCAGATCCTGGATGAACGAATCCTCGCCCACCGTAAAAACATTGGCGTGCTCGCCGCTCACGGAGAGATTGTCGACCTGAATCTCGCATCCCGGCTTGCGGCCGATTTTCATATCGCCCTGTTTCAGGTCGATATGATCGACCACGTCGTTGTTGAACTTGATAATGATCTTGGCCATCTTCGTACTCCAGTCTCTTATCCCACGGCAATAAAATGCGCCCGACGAATGGGCAATTCAGTTTAAATCTGTTCCTGCAATTTCCGCAGAGCCTCCGGACTGCGCGCGAAACCGCGATTCGTGCGCACCAGAATGACCGAAATATTGTCCGGACCACCGCGTTCGTTGGCGGTGTCCACCATGTGTCGTGCGGTGGTTTCGAGATCGCGTCCGTGTTCGGTCAGCATCATCTCGATATCGCCGTCGGCGAGGACGTCGTTCACGCCATCGGAGCAAAGCAGATAAACATCGTCGCTGTAGATGTCGTGCTCACTGACGTCGGCCTCCACGTCCGGATCGATACCGAGTGCGCGCGTGACCAGATTTTTGCCAACCGTCTGACGCGCCTCTTCCGCTGTGACGAGACCGCGGCTGACCAGCTCCTGCACCACCGAGTGGTCCTCGGTGACCTGTTCCAGGATGGTGTCGCGGAAACGATAGAGGCGCGAATCGCCGACATGACCGACACAGAGTTTATCGCCGTAGAAAAGGGCGACCACCACGGTCGAACCCATGCCGGCATTTTCCGGGTTCACGCGCGCGTGGGCATAGATTGCCTGGTTGGCCTGCTGGATGGCATCGCGCACCAGCGCCACCTCAATACTGCCGCCGCTGGCGGCGTCTGAATCGGCCAGCGTGTTGACGACGTGACGCTGAATAGCCTCGACGGCAAGACGGCTGGCCACTTCACCGGCGCGGTGGCCGCCCATGCCGTCCGCGACCACGACCAGCCCGGCCTCGGGCGTCATGACAATGCAGTCTTCATTCTGTTCGCGGATACGGCCGGGATCGGTCAGGCCGGTGATCAGGAGTGCGCTCATGAGGTTCCCGGGCTTCGGGACAGTGGTGGCTGTGCCGGAAAGGGGCGGTAAAGGACCAGGATTTCCGTGGGCAGCGGGGTGGTGGTCATGGCGGATGTGTCAGCAAACTGTCCCTTCTCGATGTGTCCGGTTTTCGTGTGCATCGAAACCGCTCTTTGTGGCGCTGCGATGTTCCCAAGTATAGGTGCTTCTGTACGACATCCGGTGCGCATTTGGCGCCTGAAAATACTCAGGTTATATCTAGAATATACACCATGAATATTGAATATTTATATGAATTTTATGATAAAAATTTGCGTGATTCAGAGTAACAGATTTTCCAGTATGCGACGGTAGACGCGCGCCAGCCGAGTGAGATCTTCCACCGCGATACATTCGTCGATCTGATGGATCGTACGGTTGAGCGGCCCAATCTCGACCACCTCGGTACCCGTAGGGGCGATAAAGCGGCCGTCCGAGGTGCCGCCGCTGGTGGAAGCTTCCGCCTCAACCCCGAGCTCCTGCTTCACGGCCCGCCGCACCGACTCGATCAGGGCCGTGCCCCGCGTCAGAAATGGGTGGCCGGACAGAATCCATTCGATCCGATGTTCCACGTGATGGCGCTTGAGGATTTCCTCAACCCGGCGGCGCAATTCGGCATCGGTCACGGCGGTTGAGAAACGAAAATTAAACACCACCTCAAGCCGGCCGGGAATAACGTTCTCGGCCCCGGTTCCGCCGTGAATATTCGAAACCTGAAAGCTGGTGGGGGGGAAATCGGCATTGCCTTTGTCCCACTCGGCGGCGGTCAGCTCGGCCAAGGCCGGTGCCAGCATGTGAATGGGATTATTGGCCAGATGCGGGTAGGCCACGTGCCCCTGTTTGCCGTGCACGAACAGGCGCCCGGTCAGGGAGCCACGCCGACCGATTTTGATGGTGTCGCCCAGGGTTTTTACGCAGGATGGCTCGCCGACGATGCAGTGATCGATCTTGATGCCCTGCTTGCCGAGCCATTCCATGACCTTGATCGTGCCATGCACCGCCGGGCCTTCCTCGTCCGAGGTGATGAGCAGGCCGATGGCGCCCTTGTGCTCGGGATGCTTGGCCACAAAATCCTCAATGCCCGTGACAAACGCGGCCAACGAAGACTTCATGTCGGCGGCGCCACGGCCGTACAGGTGGCCATCGCGCACCTCGGGCTTATACGGGTCGCTTTTCCAGGCCTCACGCGGGCCGGAGGGCACTACATCGGTATGTCCGGCGAACACCACCAGCGGCTTGGCACTGCCGCGCACGGCCCACAGGTTCTCGACATCGCCGAAGGGCAGGCGCTCGATCTTGAAGCCGAGCAACGCCAGGCGCTTGATCATGATTTCCTGGCAGCCTTCGTCGCGCGGCGTCTGCGACGGGCGCGCAATCAGCTCCATCGCCAGTTCAAGTGTTTTATCAGTCATTATTTATAACTTATTAATAAATATATAAAAAGATTTGAACCGCCAAGACGCCAAGGACGCCAAGAAAATCGAAGGTGAATAAAAACTAAATCTAGAATATTTTCATTTTCATGTTTTTTTACTTGGCGCTCTTGGCGTCTTGGCGGTTACAAAGATCATATATCTCTTAACAGCTCATTAATGCCGACCTTGGAGCGGGTTTTTTCGTCGACCTGCTTCACGATCACGGCGCAGTAGAGACTGTATTTGCCATCGGCGGCGGGCAGGTTGCCCGAAACCACCACGGCGCCCTTGGGCACCCGGCCATAGGTCACCTCGCCGGTCATGCGGTTGTAGATCTTGGTACTTTTGCCGATGTACACCCCCATGGAAACCACCGCGCCTTCCTCGACGATGACCCCCTCGACGATCTCGGAACGGGCGCCGATGAAGCAATTGTCTTCAATAATGGTGGGCGCGGCCTGTATCGGCTCGAGCACGCCGCCGATGCCGACACCGCCGGAGAGATGCACGTTTTTGCCAATCTGGGCGCAGGAACCGACCGTGGACCAGGTGTCGACCATGGTGCCTTCGTCCACGTAGCCGCCGATGTTCACATAAGAAGGCATCAGTACCACCGAAGGGGCGATATAGGCGCCCCTGCGGATGGCCGCCGGCGGTACCACGCGGAAGCCGCCTTCGCGGAAGGCCTTGGAGTTGTAATCGCCGAACTTGGACGGCACCTTGTCCCAGTAATTGGTGTAGCCGCCCTTGATGAACTGGTTGTCCTCGATGCGGAAGTAGAGCAGCACCGCCTTTTTCAGCCATTCGTTGACCACCCACTGGCCGCCTTTCTTCTCGGCCACGCGCGCCTTGCCGCTATCCAGCAGGTTGATGGCCTCGTTCACGGCGTCCTTGACCAGCGTATCGACGTTGCGCGGGGTGATGGCGCCACGGTGCTCGAAGGCCTCATTAATAATGGACTGTATGTCGCTCATGGCTCTGTACCTTAAAATAGGAAAAACAAGGAATGGACAGGATTAACAGGGCGAAACGGAGTAGTCGCCGATGTACTTAACGTACATCGGCGCCGTTGAGCGCCCGCACACGGATGTGCGGGCCGGGATAAACGAAGCCTCTGTCGCGACGCCAAGGAAGGCATACTTGCCGTCCGTGGCGTGACCACGAAGACCTCGACAGACCCCGGCCCCGCCATCCATGGCGGGGCGCTCGCCGGGGCGAAGACACGTTAAGTGTCTTCGCCCGTTTCCGGCTCGCCCTGTAAATCCTGTCAATTTAAAAATAGTTAACCCAGCGATTCTACATAATTTCGGATGCGCTGTGCGGCCTCGATGCATTCAGGAAGCGGCGCCACCAGCGCCAGGCGCACGCGATTCTGGCCCGGGTTCACGCCCTCGAATTCGCGCGACAGGTAGGTTCCCGGCAGCACCAGTACGTTTTCACGCGCGTACAGCTCGCGCGTGAAGCGTTCATCGTCTTTTGGCAGTTTTGGCCACAGGTAAAACCCGGCCTCGGGTTTGTCTACGTCCAGCACCGGCTTGAGGATTTCCAGCACGGCCTCGAACTTGGCGCGGTATTGCTCGCGATTGGAACGCACATGCGCCTCGTCGCTCCACGCCGCCGTACTCGCCGCCTGCGTCGGCGGCGGCAGGGCGCAGCCTTGGTAGGTGCGGTACTGGTGGTACTGCTGCATCAATTCGCCGTCGCCGGCGACGAAACCGGAACGCAGCCCCGGCAGACTGGAGCGCTTGGACAGGCTGTGGAACACGATACAGTGCCGGTAATCCTTGATGCCAAGATCGTTCGCCACTTGCAACAGCCCCACCGGCGGTTTGGCCTCGTCGAAATAGATTTCGGAATAGCATTCGTCCGAGGCAATAATGAAATTGTACTGTTGCGCCAGTTCAATCAACTTGGCGAAATCGTCATGCGTCAGTACCGCGCCGGTTGGGTTGCCGGGCGAGCAGACATACACCAGCGGCACCTTTTGCCAGATGTCTTCCGGCACACTCGCAAAATCCATGCGAAAGCCATTGGCCTCGGTGGTGTTCAGAAAATACGGTCGCGCACCCGCCAGCAGCGCCGCGCCTTCGTAGATCTGGTAGAACGGGTTCGGCATGACCACCGACGGGCGTTGCGAGTTAACGCGCCGGTCAATGACGGCCTGCGCGATCGAGAACAGCGCCTCGCGTGTGCCGGCGACGGGCAGCACGTTGCGTTCCGGTTGCAGCGTGACTTTAGTGAGGTGAAAGCGACGCGTGGCCCAGAGGGCGATGGCCTGACGCAGCTCGGTCGCGCCCATCGTCACCGGGTAATTCGACAATCCCGCCAGATTGGCTTTCAGGGCTTCCAAAACCAGGTTGGGTGCGGCATGCTGCGGCTCGCCCATGGAAAGACGAATCACGCTCTTGCCCGCGGGCGGAGCGATGCCCTGGATAAGCTGAGCGAGCCGTTGGAAAGGATAGGGCTGTAAGCTCGCGAGCCTGGAATTCATGGAGTCTGGTTTGTTAGAAAAAAAATATTATACGGTAAGCCCCTGATGTCCTCCAACGACTCGCGGCGTTTTTACCCAGCCCTGGCCATGATGACCGGCGCCAGCCTGTGGGGCGTGATCTGGTATCCCATGCGCCTGCTCGAAGGCGGCGGCCTCGGCGGCATCTGGCTTACGCTCACGCTCTATGGTGCCGCGCTCGCCGTGAGCCTGCCGTTCACGCTCAAATCCCTGCCGGAATTCACCCGCCAACCCGGCTGGCTGGCGCTGCTGATGCTCTCTGCCGGCTGGACCAACATCGCCTTCGTCGAGGCGGTGCTGGAAGGCAACATCCTGCGCGTGCTGCTGCTGTTCTATCTGTCGCCGCTGTGGGCCACGCTCATGGCCTGGGCCTTTCTGCGCGAGCACATCACGCGCATGGGGTTTGCGAGCCTCGTCATCGCCATGGGCGGCGCGCTGCTGATGCTGTGGAATCCCGTCCTCGGCGCGCCCTGGCCGCAGGGCAAGGCCGACTGGATGGCGCTCACGGCGGGTTTCGCCTTCGCGCTGTCCAACACCGTCACGCGCAAGCTGCACGACGTGTCCATCGAGGCGAAAGTTTTATCCGTCTGGGCCGGCGTCACGATTGTGGCGCTGGTCATGATCGCGATGTTTTCCCTGCCTATGCCGCAACCATCGCTCACCATCTTTACTGGTGCCGTGGCGCTCGGCGTGTTCGGTATCCTGCTCATGACATTGCTGGTGCAGTATGGTGTGACGCACATGCCTGTGCATCGTTCGGCGGTGTTGGCTTTGATCGAGCTTGTCGCTGGCGCGATCGCGCAGCAACTTCTTACAGACGAGATTGTTACGGTGAGGGAGTGGATAGGGGGAGGGTTGATTGTGATTGGGGCTTATCTGTCGGCGAGGGCTTCATCGCCGAGGGATTATTAGTCGATCTGCCTTCCTTTACGTTGTAGCTACTTCTTCCGTGGTCTCCTCAGTCAATACCCCTTTAAGGAATTTTGCATAGTGTTCCTGGAGATGCTTCAAGGATGCGCCTTTGTCAGCTTGGTATTCGAGGCTCTCTTGGAAGAACTGTAGCCGAGCGCGGTTCTGGTTGAGGACCTGCGCCCAAGTCTTAACATAAATTGAGCAGTTGTCCTTAGTGTGAATCCTACCGTTATTATTACTATCAGTCATCCGATACGATGCATAATCGCCATAGTCGTCGCTGATCACCCAGAAAACCCAATTCGTGTTCACACTACGAAAGCGCTCATCCTTAGTGACCGAGATTGTGTATTCTTCGATCTGCGTGATCTCTTTCTGGTTGATCTTGACTTTTGGTGCCTTAAGTTCGACGACAAGATGAGTCAATTCGTCCGCCTTATGGTGGCGGATTGAGCGTGAAAGCATCAAATCGATTATGCCGCGCTCTTTGGAGATGTGCTTTACGGGATCATTGATTACAATGTCGTCCCCGAGGATTTTTCGGTGTTTGCGAAGAACCTCAGTAAGGGACTGATCATCAACCGAGAGGTTGTATTCCTCGCCGAATAGCCAGCAGTTCTCTGCGATGATGCGATGAAGTTGAGAGCGTTCCTTGAGCCGCTTCTTGCTATCGGCATCGAAAAGAATCGCTTCGAGTCCGGTAAGAAACTTCAGCCGATCAGCAACGATCTTTGCCGCGCTGATGATCGAGGACAACGATACATCTCGCAGCAGTTCCGCAAGCTCTTCTTGTTTGCGTTTGGGGAGCTTGAGAACCTCTCCGAGGATGAGTTGAAGCTCTTCCGGACTTTTCTCGATCGCCTGCCGTAGCAAGCGCAGATGAAATGCCTTATTTTTCGTTGGTGTTGTCTCAAATTCGGGAATGTACTGAGCGACGTTCACGGCAACGATATCGAAGACTTGTCGCTCGACGTGTTCAACATTAGTCACGGCTTCCCCCTCATAGGGATAAATCTTCTCTTCTTTCCAATCTTCAACAACTGTCTTCGCTTCCTGTGCAGCACGATTACGAAAGTAATCTCTGATTGCCTGTTGCGCTTCATCGATCACAGCGATAACGGCCGAATTCATCTCAGCTAGCTCAAGCGTTCCTTCTTTCTGGAGTTTTGAAATATATGAGGATTTTAGGTAAGCAGAGAATTGATAATTTCCGGTATGAAAACGCCGTTCCACTTGCGTTAATGGAAAACCCTTCTCATTACAGAGGTAAAGTGCTCGGCTGGTCACGGCACGCCATTCGATGATCTCCAGCCGTATTGGGTAGTTTTTGTCTTCTTCACTAATGTCGCTGAGATTGACTGTATGGCGAGAAGCAATTGCTTTATCTGGGTCGATCTGGGTTGAATCAACTACTATCGAAATACCTTGATAGTCAGCCAAGTACAATGCAAAGATTTCTGTGAATTCTTGGATACCCGTTTCGGAGGTAATGGAACGGTAATCCTTATGAAGCTCGGAGATAGTGAGAGTAACACCTCGCTTTTTTTCTTCAGGTGCTTTTGCTTCATCTGAAATGCGGACTTCCTGAATTTTGCCGGCGTTCATCGTAATCTTGAACGTCGACAGTTCATCCCCTTTGGGGTAGGTCACATCCCATTCCGCAAAACGACCGAGGGAAAAAGCCTTAAACCGGCCGCGACCGTCCTGACCGTGCAGAAAACGGCCGT
Source organism: Sulfuricaulis sp. (assembly GCF_024653915.1). Lineage (NCBI taxonomy): Bacteria > Pseudomonadati > Pseudomonadota > Gammaproteobacteria > Acidiferrobacterales > Acidiferrobacteraceae > Sulfuricaulis > Sulfuricaulis sp. The sequence continues at coordinate 90,620 of NZ_JANLGY010000004.1, forward strand.
CTTTCTTTGTAACTGCACCAGGCCGCTTCCATGATCCACCGAGTTTTTTGAATAGCTCAGGGGCATCGGAAAAGGGCATTCCAAGACCATTGTCGGTGATAACAATAGCTGACATTGCATTGAGGTCGTTGTACTCAATGCGCACATCAATCGACGTTGCATCAGCGTCGAGCCCGTTCCAGATAAACTCCGCTACAGCCTGCACAGGCTGTGCCCGTGTTATCTTTTCTAAGAAATCCGACTGAACTTCGACGGGATAGGCGTGATCAGTCATGATGCTGTATGCTTTTCATTTTTTCATCCTTGCGCCCGCATAATCTCCTCGGCTCGATATTTTCCACTAATTATTAGAACTCTGATACCTCCCTATTCGGAGGCCTAATTTTGTAAGCAATTCGCTGATTAACAGCAATTTATGACGGTAGGATTTGTTCATCGCCGCCACTGGCGATTCGCTAAATTTACATGCAATATCATGATCTCAACCACCAAGGAGCACGACGATGAGCAAAGGCATGGACAGTAAGAAGCAGACCAAGAAGGAACCGGCCAAGACCATGAAGGAAAAACGCGCGGAGAAGCGGGCCAAGAAGGCGGCGCGGGGCGGCATGGCTTAGGGTCTTGGGGTTAATAGGCAACCGTCTTTCAACCAAAAGGGACTTTGAAAATGAATACGGCATTCCTCAATTCGTGGCAGCCGCGCGCACTGGCGGTCCTGCGCATCATTACGGCGTATCTGTTTATGGCGCACGGCACCGCCAAGCTGTTCGGCATGCCGCACCGGGCGATGTTTGACGAGTTACAGCTGATGTCGCTGGTGGGGCTCGCCGGGGTGCTGGAGGTCGGCGGCGGCGCGCTGCTGCTCATCGGGCTGTTCACGCGGCCGGTTGCGTTTGTCTTGTGCGGGTTCATGGCCGTGGCGTACTTCATGGCGCATGGAAACCAGGGGAACGCGCTGCTGCCGATGCTGAACGGAGGAGAGCTCGCGGTGCTCTACTGCTTCGTATTCCTGTATTTCGTCTTTGCGGGTGCCGGGGCCTGGAGCGCGGACGCGGCGCTGAAACGGCGGTAAGCGTTGCCAAACACAAAAGCCGCCCACCGGGCGGCTTTTGTTTATTTACGTCGGTTAGTTTCCTGATTAGTTTGTTTTCTTCGGCGCGCCGATGACGTTTTCCATTTTCTGCTTGTCGATGTGATTACCGAGCTGGGCAATGAAGCCGTTGACGGCCGGATCGGAAAACAGCCCGCGTGCCGCGACCTGGCCGAGCACCTGAAAGGCGGATTCGATGGTGCTCTGTCCTTCGTACTTGATCGCCGTCTGCACCTGTTTCTTGCAGGATTCTGTCAGCAGTCGTTCGAACAGCTTGGCCGTTTTAACATTCAGCTCATTGCGCTGCGCGTCGGTCACGGAACTGATCGACTTGACGGCGGGATGCAGGGCCGCGGCGGCGAACATCCACTTGACGAGATAGTTCTTGTCCATCTCACTGGTCGAGGTGACGAGGCACTTGGCCATCTCGTCGGAATAGGGGCCGGCGAATGCGGAGGGTTAGGCCAGCAGGACGAGTGAGAATGTGATGCTGATGACAGCACCTTGGGCATATTTCATAAGAAACTCCCTCTAGGTGTTTGCGGTGTAGCGATACAAAGTCGTAGAAGTATTTTCCGGCTAACGTCTACGCCCGTTTCAGCAGGAACTCGAAATTACCCTCGGCATTTTCTTTCGACTCCAGCATGGTGTTCCCGGTTTTCTTTGCATAGGCCTTGAAGTCCGGTAACGAGCCGGGGTCCGTCGTGAGGACGCGCAGCGTCTGTCCGCTTGCCATGGTTTCCATCTTTTTCTTCATACGCATGACGGGTATCGGGCAATTCAATCCACGCAAGTCCAGATCATGGTCAGCCATCGTTGCTTCTCCCGTTACAAGCAAGTAACTCCAATATTCTTACACCCGTTTCAGCAAGAACTCGAACTCGCCAGCGGGGGTCTTCTTCGATTCGAGCAGCACATTGCCTGAACCTCTGGCATAGGCGTCGAAGTCTATGACCGTCGCGGGATCTGTCGCCAATACACGTAAAGTCTGGCCAACCTTTATGGTCAGCATTAGTTTCGCCGTGCGCATGACAGGCAGTGGGCAAGTCAGTCCACGCGCGTCGAGTTCTTGATCAGCCATCTATACCTCCCCAATTACCGTCAAAGCCGAAATACAATCTAAATATAGATTATTTTCGCGGTTTTGCTTTTGGAGGCGCAGAAATGCCGGTAATTTGTGCACCAATAAGGGGCGACGGGAATTATTTCCTAACAAAATCCAGCGCCTGCATCAGGCGGTCGAGGGCGCGGCGGCCAGGGCTTTTGCGACGCATCGGGTTGTCCATATCCCAGCGCACCTGATCGCGGCGCTCTTTGCTGAGGCGCCGCATCTTTTTGCGCTGCTCGCGTTCGCGGGACGCTGGTTTGTTGGAATCGCTATCTTTTGTCACGGGATCCTTTTCAGCTTCGTGCTTTCAGGCATGCGCCTTGCGACGGTTTTTGCGTACACGTTTCTGCTCCCCCTGGTGGCGCACCATATCAGACGCTTGCCGGCGGTCTTCCTCGGTGCGCCGGTCGTCGTAGTGATCATATCGGCACTGGCAATAGGGCGCCGTGCAATTTTCCAACGGCAGGCGGGGTGCTTCCTTCGCGAGAAATTTGCTCGACGACAACGTCCTGACTTCAGGGCAGGCATTGGCATGGGCGTGGATGGCCACGGCATGGAAGCGGTTGGAGGGGGGCGGTGCTTCAGCCGTCACGACCGGTTTCTGTCGATGCCACAGGTATGCCGCCGCGACCGCGGCGATGACGACGAACAGCAATAGCAACAATCCCATGTTCCCTCTTTTAAGCGCGTACGCGCCGTGCGCGAGGGTTTCCCTGCGGTTTGCCGGCATTCGCCACGAGCGATCCATATCGATAATAGTAGAAGGCGTCGGCGGCAATCGCTGCCGCCAGGACCAGTGTCGGTATGCTCGTGTTCAAGGAGGAAACCGCGGCGACGAGATAGATCAGCGCAAACGCGGTGTCCGTCTCGACCTCCACCCGTTTTCGGGGCGGCCACTTCTCTCCCAGATGTCCCCAGCTTTCCCACCAGATCGCCGCGGCTTTGGTTCCCAGCAACCACCAGGCCGGGTGGATGGAGGGAAAAATATTTTCCCCGAGGATCGCATTGCCCGCCAGGAATAAACAGGAGACGATCACCAGATCGGCCCAGAATTTTCCATGCGTGTAGGATTTCCGGTTACCGTCACTGACAGAATGCGCGTAGTCCATGACGTAAAGAATGAAGAGGGCCAGCGCCAACAGCGCTTCCTCGCCCCAGATCGTGCGGTCCGAGAATTCATTAAATCCGGTGTAGATCAGGGTTCCGAGGACAGCCGGATACAGCAAATTGTTCATCACTACGCACCAGCGTGCATCGCTCATACGGCGGTTTCCTTGTGATGGAAGGGTACAGTCCCGATTAAAGGTTCTAGGCGCCGATAATTCAAGTTTTCTGGCCTATTAATGCTGCCTCTTTCGGGCAGCCGCCTGGTTGCCGGTTATATAAGGGATGTGGCTGGCTTATTGAATACTACTGACAACAACAGACGCCGGCAGTTAGGCGATTATTTCGAATAATCCCGCTCTCCGAATATCGCCGTGCCCACCCGCACCATGGTCGCCCCCTCCTTGATGGCTTCGATGTAGTCACTGCTCATGCCCATGGACAGCTCGGTGAAGTCCTTCAGCCCAAAACGCTGCTGACAGTCGTCACGCAACCATCGCAGGGTGGCGAAGCATGCGCGAATTTCCTTTTCCTCGGCTTCGTGGGGGCCGATGGTCATGAGTCCGCGCAATGGCAGGGCAGTGAAATCTTCTTTTAATAATTTTTCGATAAAACCCGGCAGGGCATTGGGAGCAATGCCGTGTTTTTTCGGATCAGCGGTAACATTTACCTCTATCAGTATATTAATGATTGATGATTTCTCTTGTGCGTGTCGGAAAAGTTTACGCGCAAGGTCCAGGCTGTCGAGCGAATGCAGCCAGGAAAAATTTCCCGGGATGAATTTGATCTTGTTGGTCTGGAGGTGGCCGATGAAATGCCAGTCAATGGACAGACTTGCGTGATGCGAAATCTTCGGCACGGCATCTTGTGCTGTACTTTCTGCAAAATCTTTTTGTCCGGCTGCGATGGCGGCCGCTATCGCCTCTTTCGAGTGACCTTTTGACACCGCAATCAATCGGATAGCGTCGGAACTTCCTGTGCGCGTGCGCGCCGCGTCGATAGACTGTCTGACGTGGAATAAATTACTTGCGATCGCGTCAAAAGTTTGGTTCACAACTTGCATGTTACCGTGATTTGAAAAATATTTTCACATGTCAATGTTGCGCGCGATTTTTATTTAAGGATAATGATCGCCCGCGTTGGATGGATCGAACACAAGAGGTGAAGAACCCATGACAAGGAATGGACCCCGGAATGCCGGCGCTCATTTACCCACCGAGATATTGAATCGCGCCGGCGTGCACATGGACAAGCTCTCCAGCCTGTTGTCGCACTGGAAAGCGAGCATCGGTGAGCCGCTGGTCTCGCACAGTTTTCCCGTCAGCTATGACAGCGGCCGCCTCAGCTTGCGTGCTGATACTTCGGCCTGGGCCAGCCGTCTGCGCCACAGTCAGGCGGAGATCATGGACGAGCTGCGCCACGACCCGTATTTCCACGATTTGCGCGAGCTGTACGTGCGTGTGCTGCCCGAGCGGGCGCGCGCGCAGGGTGAGAAGAAGCGCCAGTCGATTACCTTGCCCAGCCGCATCCCGGACAGCGCCGCCCATCTCATCAAGAGCGTGGCGGACGACATCCTGGACCCGGCGTTGCGCCGTTCGCTCATCCGTCTGGCGGGCACGCGCGACAAGTCTGCATCCGCAAAAAGTTAATCCTATAATCAGTCCATGGTCCTGAACCGACATATCGGCGGGCTGTGTCGGCGCCTGTTCATGGGGGCGCTTTGCGCCGTCAGCGCCGCTTGCGCCACACAGCCTGTTCCACCTTCACCCAAGCCATCGGCGACGGTCAACGTGCCTCAGCCGGTGGTAACGCCTGGCACGCCTGCGAGGGCTGTTACGCCAGAATGCCATGTCGCCGCGGTGGGCGACATCATGCTCGGCGGCACGGCGGCGCCCGAGATGCGCAAATTCGGTTATGACTACCCCTTTGAGCTGACGAAGGACATCCTGAAACAGGCGCAGATCGTTTTCGGCAATCTGGAAGGCCCGCTGACCGATGACGGCGCCTCCGAAACCGCCAAGCAATATGTCTTCCGCTCGCCTCCGGACAAGGTGGCCCCGGCACTGTCACGTGCCGGCTTTAATATCGTGTCACTCGCCAATAATCACACGCTGGATTATGGCCCTGAAGGGCTGGAGCACACCCGCCAGGCGCTGGAAAAGGCCGGCATACAATCTGTGGGTGCCGGCGCCAATGCGGCGGAGGCGCGCGCAGCGGTATACATGACATGCGCGCCACCGCGCGGCAGTGGATTTTCCGCGGTGAACTTCACCACCCAGGTGGCCTTTCTGGCCTATTCATTGACGTTTCCGGAGGAATTCTGGGCCGGGAAGGACAAGCCCGGCACTGCTTTTGGCCATGAACGCCATGTGGGCGCGGACGTGGCGGCGGCGCGTGAAAAGGCCGATATCGTGGTGGTTTCGTTCCACTGGGGGCAGGAAGGCAAGACCGAGCTGCGCGACTACCAGAGGCAACTGGCGCACGCCGCCATCGACGCCGGGGCCTCCGCGGTGCTGGGTCATCACCCGCATATCCTGCAGGGCGTGGAGCGTTACAAGAACGGGGTGATTCTTTACAGCCTCGGCAACTTTGCCTTCGGATCGTTCAGCAACACCGCCACGCGCAGCGCGATCGCGTTGCTCACGTTCCGCGACAATCAGTGGCGCGAGCTGCGCATGGTCCCGATTAACGTGAAAAATGCCGAGGTCGTGTTCCAGCCGCGTCCGCTGGTCGGGCGCGACGCCACGGATGTCGTCGAGCATTTACAGCAAATGTCACAAGCACTCGGCACCACGTTGGAGAGCCGCGACGGGGTGGCGGTGCTGGTTGCGAAATAATATTTGGTAACCACAGATAAACACGGATGAACACGGATTAAAACCATCGATTTTCTTCTGTTTCTTTTATCAGTGTTAATCTGTGTTCATCCGTGGTTCCAAAAACCTTAAAAAAGGTACTTGTGCGAATTCATGCATCTGTGTTTAATGCCGGGCCATGATACGTCCGTTTGAGCTTTTCGTTGGCCTGCGCTACACCCGCGCCCGTAAACGTAACCACTTTATTTCTATCATCTCGCTAATCTCCATACTGGGCATCACGCTCGGTATTACGGCGCTTATCACGACGCTCTCGGTTATGAACGGCTTCGGCAAGGAACTGCGCGGTCGCATCCTCGGCGTTATTTCGCACGTCACCATCACCGAAACCAGCGGCCAGCTGCAAAACTGGAAGGCCGCGGCTGAGCGCATCAAGAATCCCCAGGTGATCGGGCGCGCGCCCTACATCGCCGGGCAGGGCATGGTGGCGCGCGGCAAGACCGTGAGCGGCGTCATGGTGCGCGGGGTGCTGCCGTCCGAGGAAATGCAGGTCTCCGAATTCGGCAGTCGCATGGTAGATGGCAAGCTGGAGGCGCTGAAGTCCGGCGAATTCGGCGTCGTCATTGGCAGCACGCTGGCGTGGAAGCTTGACCTAAGTGTGGGTTCGCCAATATCGCTGATCATCCCGCAGGCGCTGGTGACGCCGGCCGGCCTCATGCCGCGTTTCAAGCGCTTCACCGTGGTGGGCATCTTCAAGATGGACATGCACGAATACGACAGTGGCCTGGTGTTAATGAATCTTGACGACGCCGCCAAGCTGTACCAGATGGGCGATCAGATCAGCGGTCTGCGCTTGAAACTCGACGATCTGGATGCCGCGCCACGGGTGGCCAATGAACTGGAAGAAGGGCTCGGAGCAAATTATCTGGCACGCGATTGGACACGCGAGCATGGCAACTTCTTCCGTGCCCTCAAGATCGAAAAAACAGTCATGTTCGTCATCCTGCTGCTGATCGTGACCGTGGCCATGTTCAATGTGATATCCACGCTGGTAGTCGTGGTCACCGAGAAACGGTCCGACATCGCCATCCTGCGCACGCTCGGCGCCAGCCCCCAAAGCATCATGGGCATATTCCTCGCGCACGGTTCCGTTGTTGGAGTGGTGGGCACGCTGGTGGGCACGGCCTGTGGTGTTTTACTGGCGCTCAACGTTGAACCCATCGTGCACGGCATTGAGCGCTTGTTCAGCACCTCCTTTATTTCAGCGGATGTGTATTTCATCAGCGAATTGCCGTCTGATTTACACTTGTCCGACGTGATCCTGGTGTCGAGCTGTTCACTGGTGCTGGGCCTGTTGTCCGCGCTCTATCCCGCGTGGCGTGCTTCCAAGGTACAACCGGCCGAGGCCTTGCGTTACGAATGAGCAAGAAAGCTGAAAAAACTCCGAAGGCGGACAAAGGGGCGAGGCACAGCCCGGCCGAGGCCGTCACTCAGTCAGGGCAAACGGATCTGAAGAAGGCGCTTGAATCGACCACAGCGCCGGAAATAACCGAAAAAAAACATATTCTGCGCGCCACCGGTCTGCAGAAGATTTTCGACGAGGGCACGTTCAATGTGCACGTGCTGAAGGGCGTGTACCTGCGCGTCGAGCCGGGTGAGCGCGTGGCGATTGTCGGCGCCTCCGGTTCGGGCAAGAGCACGTTGTTGCATCTGCTCGGCGGGCTGGACCGACCCTCGGCGGGGCAGGTGGAGATCGACGGTCAGGACCTGACGAAGATGACTGAGAGCGAGGCCAGCGTATTGCGCAATCGCATGCTCGGTTTTATCTATCAGTTCCATCATTTATTGAATGAATTCACCGCGCTGGAAAACGTCGCCATGCCGCTGCTGGTGCGGCGCATGCCGGCGGCCGAGGCCATCGCACAGGCGCAGGCCATGCTAAAGCGCGTCGGTCTCGAGGATCGCTTGCAACATCGTCCAAGTGAACTCTCTGGCGGTGAACGCCAACGCGCGGCGGTGGCGCGCGCCATGGTGACACGGCCATTGTGCGTGCTCGCGGATGAGCCCACCGGCAACCTCGACCGCGAAAACGCGCAGAATGTTTACGAGCTGATGCTGGAACTCAATCGTGAACTTAAAACGAGTTTTATTATTGCCACCCACGATTCCGCGCTGGCGGCGAGCATGGACCGTGTGCTCAGACTCGAAGACGGCGCACTGAAGCAGATGTAAGAGTTTTAACCGCAGAGAACGCGGAGCAGAAGAGAAAAAACTTTTGATCAAAAATCTCTGCGATCTCTGCGTCCTCTGTGGTGAAAAATAATATTAGGCGCTTCTTTCGTGCTTGCGTTTGCGTTTTTCCCAGTCGCGTATCACGTGCCAGCGCCACAGGGCGCGTATGCTGAAATATCCAATACTGGCGCTTATGGCGCTCACCAGCAATGAGCCGAGCAGAAACGGTTTCCATATGCGGATCAGTTCCGTGCTGATCCACTCCCACGAGATTTGAAATTCGACCGCGTGTACCGGCGTATCCAGTATCCAGGCGCCGACGTAGTAGCAGAAATAGGACACCGGCGCTATCGTGAGCGGGTTGGTTATCCACACCAGCGCGACGGCGATCGGCAGGTTGACGTGAAACAGGATGGCCAGGCCCGCGGCCGGTATCATCTGGAACGGCATGGGCATAAACGCCATGAACAGGCCGACGGCGAAAGCGCCGGACGCCGAGCGGCGGTTCAGGTGCCACAGGTTGGGATCGTGTAGCAGCGTGCCGAACAGGCGCAAATGCTTGTGCTCTCGGATTTTGTGGGGATCCGGGAGGTATCGCCTGATATATTTTTTTGCCATGAATTCCAAGTGTATAGTCTCACGAAATAAAAATAACAGCCAAGGAGCCTGCCATTCGCCTCGCCACGTTGGCCTTCCTCAGCGGCGTGCTGCTGGTTCAGCAGTTGGCCGTATTGCCTTCCCTGTGGTGGACATTGCTGCTGGCACCGCTCCTGTGGCCGGCCATCCGTCGTCCCCTGTGGTTCATTCCGGTTTTTTTCCTGGCCGGCGCGATGTGGGTGAGCTTCCGTGCCGGCATTATCCTTGATGACAGCCTGCCGCACGAGCTCGAAGGACGGAATTTGGTCGTGGAAGGGCGGATTGTGGATATTCCACGCCGTGCCGAATTCGGCCAGCGTTTTGAACTGGAAGTGGCGCGCGCCGAGCTCGATGGCGAAGCCGTGCACGTGCCGCGCAAGATACTCCTCAATAGCCGGGAATATTCCTTCCAGCCGCGTGCCGGCGAAACCTGGCGGCTGCTGGTTCGCCTCAACCGTCCTCATGGCTATCAGAACCCTGGCGGGTTTGATTACGAGGCGCACCTGTTCCGGGATCGCATTCGCGCCAAGGGATACGTGCGTGACGATATGGCGCCGCAACGTCTGGATCGGGTACCGGCGTGGTACGACATTGACCGTTGGCGGCAGGATCTGGGGGACCGCATTCACTCGCTTCTGCAGGATAACGAGTATGCCGCAATAATTGTTGCACTGGCCAACGGCGACAGCCGTGGTGTTGGCGCGGAGCAGTGGCAAGTATTGCGCCGTACCGGCACGCTGCACCTCGTCGCCATTTCCGGACTGCACATCAGCTTGATTGCCGGCGTCGTGTTTTTCATGACGCGCTGGTTGTGGGCGCTGCCGGGGACAACCGTTTTGCGCCTGCCCGCACCCCAGTTCGGTGCGATTTGTGCGCTGCTGGCGGCCGCCCTCTACGCCGCGCTGGCCGGTTTCGTGGTGCCAACCCAGCGCGCGCTCATCATGCTGACCGTGGCCATGGCCGGCATCCTGTTACGCCGGCGCTTTCCGCCTTCGCAATTGCTCGCGGTGGCCGGGCTTGCCGTGCTGCTCTACGACCCGCTCGCGGTAATGTCCGCGGGTTTCTGGTTGTCATTTGCCGCCGTAGCCGTGATTCTGTTTGTCATGCACGGAGACCGGTCGGGAAAGTCAGTGGCCTGGAAACTGGGTTATATCCAGTGGGCCATCGCACTGGGCATGCTGCCGCTGATGCTGGCAATGTTCCAGCAGGTATCGCTGGTGGCGCCGGTGGCGAACATGCTTGCCGTGCCGGTGTTTGATTTAATGGCCGTGCCGCTGACGCTGCTGGGAACGCTCATGCTGGGTTTCGCGCCTGATGTTGCCGGGTTTCTTTTCAAGCTGGCAGCGTGGTTGCTGCAGATGCTGTGGCAGGCGCTGACATGGCTGGCGGATTTATCGTTCAGCCAATGGACTCAGCCGGCGCCGGTGTGGTGGGCGCTATTGTGTGGTGCCATTGGTGTAGCGCTGCTACTGGCGCCGCGCGGCTGGCCGGCGCGCTGGGTCGGTGTTGTATGGTTGCTGCCCTTGTTTATGGTGCGCCCGCCGGTGCCCGCCGCGGGGGAGGTGTGGTTCACGCTGCTGGACGTCGGACAGGGATTGTCCGCGGTGGTCCGTACCCGCGAACATGCTTTGCTGTTCGATGCCGGACCGCGTTTCGGTGACTTTGATACTGGCAAGGCGGTAGTTGAGCCATACCTGCGCGCCGTGGGTGTGCGACGACTCAATAGCTTCCTTATCAGTCACAAAGATATCGATCATATCGGTGGCGCCAAATCTGTTCTGCACGGATTGCCGGTCGAGAAAGTACTGAGCAGCGTCCCGGAGATCCTGCCCATGGCGCAACTGTGCCGCTCCGGGCAGTCATGGAATTGGGATGGCGTGGATTTCGATGTGCTGGGACCGGATGACGCCGGAGCAGGACGCAGGAACGACGCTTCTTGCGTGTTGAGGGTGCGCAGTCGCCATGGAAATATCCTGCTGCCGGCCGACATCGAAGCCAAGTCCGAGAAAAAATTGGTGGAAACGTGGGGCGACCGGTTACGTGCGGAAATTCTGGTGGCGCCGCACCATGGCAGCAAAACCTCCTCAACGCCCGCATTCATCGAGGCAGTCGCGCCGCGCTACGTGCTGTTCCCGGCCGGCTATCGCAATCGCTATCGGCATCCTCATCCCGTTGTTGTTCAACGCTATGTGGACCGTGGCGTTATTTTGTACGATTCTGCCTCATCAGGGGCGCTGGAATTCCGGTTGAACGCCAATGGTCTCGATGTCGCGGCTTATCGGGCGCGGCACCGGCGCTATTGGTACGCGGATTGAGCAGATGCGCTAAGCGGTTTGGCGGCGGCTGTCTTTGAGGTTTTGGCCTCGTCTGATACATTAGCCGCACTTTTTTAATAATTTCCCCCGGAATAACAGCATGTTCGAACTTATTAAGGCAGGGGGCTGGGTCATGTGGCCCATCATCCTGTGTTCCGTGGCGGCCCTCGCCATCATTGGCGAGCGTTTGTGGTCGCTTCAGAAAAAAAATGTCGCACCGCCCAACCTGCTGGCGCAGGTGCAGCAACTGCTAACGCGCAACGAGCTCGAACCGTCGCATCTGACGGCGCTACGCGACAGTTCACCGCTGGGTCGGATTCTGGCGGCGGGCTTGGTTAACCGCGACCATGACCGGGAGATCGTCAAGGAGGCCGTCGAGAACGCCGGGCGTCATATCGTGCCGGATCTCGAGCGCTATTTGCGCAGCCTTGGCACGATCGCCGCGATCTCGCCGTTCCTGGGCCTGTTTGGGACTGTCATCGGCATGATCCAGATGTTCTCCGGCATCAGCCAGCACGGCGTCGGCGACCCCACCATCGTCGCGGCGGGTATCTCCACGGCGTTGATCACTACCGCTGGCGGTCTGGCCGTCGCCATTCCAAGCCTCATGTTCTATCGCTATTTCCGCGGACGCGTGAGCGAACTGTTGATCGAGATGGAGCAGGAGGCCATCAAGCTGGTGGAAATCCTGCAAGGCGAACGCGAGAACGACTGAATCGAACTATGAATTTTCGCCCTACCATGCCGGAAGAAGAGCCGGAGCTGAACCTGATACCGTTGATCGACGTGTTGTTGATGACGTTGATCTTTCTGGTTGTCACCACCAGTTTTTCAAACGAAGCGCGTCTGAGCGTGCGCCTGCCCGAGGCCTCGGCCGAGGTCAAGGAGAACGTGCCATCGTTGCGGGTGACCATCGACGCCAAAGGCCAGTTTTACATCGGTGAACAGCAGCTGCTGAACGCCACGCCGGAGGTGTTGCGCAATGCGCTGATGCGCGCCGCCGGCGGTAACAAGGATCCGCTGATTGTTGTTCACGCCGACGCGCACACGCCGCATGAGGCCGTCATTCGTGTTATGGACTCGTCGCGTCGCCTCGGCTTCACCCGATTGACGTTCGCCACCCAGCAGCCGTCCGGCCAAGCGGCGCGTGAGTAAAAACCCGGACACGCAAAATAACCTGCGGCTGTACCGCCGGCTGCTGGCATATGCCTGGCCGTACAAGTGGATGTTTTTTCTCGCCGTTGTCGGCATGATTGTGCTGTCGATCACCGCGGCCGGTTTCACCGCTCTGATAAAGCCGCTCATGGACGAGGGCTTCGTCCAGCGCGATGCCTCGGCCATCAAGATGATCCCGCCGCTGATTGTGCTGTTGTTCCTGGTGCGTGGTATCGGCAACTTTCTGGCGCAATATGGCACTGCCTGGATTGGACGGCGCGTAACCTACGATCTGCGCAAAAATATTTTCCAGCGCATGTTGAGTTTGCCCAGCCGTTATTATGAATCGAGCTCCTCGGGCAGCCTGATTTCCCGAATTATTTACGATGTTGAACAGATTGCCGCCGGCGTTACCCAGGTGCCTTATGTCGTCATCGGCGACGGGCTCACCATGTTGGCGCTGGCCGGTTGGTTGCTGTACCTCAACTGGAAACTTACCCTGGTGTTTGCCATCCTGCTGCCGATCACGGCGCTGCTGGTGCGGGCCATGAACCGGCGTTTTCTGCACACCAGTCTCGAGATCCAGACAAGCATGGGCGAGATCTCGCAGGTGGTGCGCGAAGCGAGCGACGGTCAGCGCGTGGTCAAGGCCTTCGGCGGCCAGCCAGCGGAGATGCTTGCTTTTGTGCACGGCAATGAAAAAAACCGCCGCCAGTCGCTGCGCAAAGTGGCGGTTTCCGCCATCGGCATGGGCTTGCTGCAATTTGTCGCCTCGATCGCGCTAGGGTTGGTGATCTATGCCTCATTGCTCACAGGCGAGATCACGGCGGGAACGTTTACTTCCTACCTGGCTGCTGCCTTGTGGATCACGGGGCCGAGCCGACGACTGGCGCGCGTCAACGAAACCATCCAGACCGCGCTGGCCGCGGCGCAGAGCATATTTGCCGTGCTGGATGAGGAGCCGGAAGAGGATACCGGCTCAATGACCATCGAGCGCGCGCGCGGCCGTGTTGAATATCGCCATGTCGGCTTTCGCTATCCCAGCTCCGCGCAGGATGTACTGGATGATGTTTCCTTCAGCGTTGAGCCTGGGCAGGTGCTGGCCATGGTTGGTCAGTCGGGTAGCGGCAAGAGCACCATTGTCGGCCTGCTGCCGCGCTTCTATCGATGTAACCGCGGCAGCATCCGGCTCGACGATACCGATATCAACGACCTGACTCTGGCCAGCCTGCGCCGGCAGGTTGCCCTGGTTGGTCAGGAAAACATCTTGTTCGACGATTCCATCCGCCACAACATCGCCTACGGCGAGGAAGGGGCGATTGATGAAAATCGCCTGATGGAGGCGGCGCGCGCGGCACACGTGCTCGAATTCACGGAACGTCTGCCGGAAGGGATGAACACGCACGTCGGAGATCGCGGCGCGCTGCTGTCGGGCGGGCAACGGCAACGCATCGCTATTGCCCGGGCGTTGTACAAGAATGCCCCGATCCTGATTCTCGATGAGGCGACTTCCGCGCTCGATACCGAGTCCGAGCGGCTCGTGCAAGACGCCTTGCAGCAATTGATGAAGGACAGGACTACGCTGGTGATTGCCCATCGCCTGTCCACAGTTGAACACGCCGACCGGATCGTGGTGCTGGCGCAGGGGCGCGTGGCGGAGAGCGGCTCGCATCGGGAGTTGCTCGCGCGCAATGGCGTATACGCCGGCTTGTACCGCAATCAATTCCGCGACACCCCGGCCAACTGATTTAATCATGCACTGGCTGGAATGGCACTGGTATCACAAAACCCCGCTTAGCCTCTTGTTGCTGCCAGTCAGCTGGCTTTATTGCCTGCTTATTGTAGTGCGCCGTGAACTGTATCGTCTGGGCGTGTTTCCTTCCGTGAAGTTGTCGGTGCCGGTCATCGTGGTGGGCAACGTCACGGTAGGAGGCAGCGGCAAGACTCCCCTGGTTCTCTGGCTCGCGAGTTTCTTGCGCCAGAAGGGCATGCGTCCGGGCATTGTGTTGCGTGGCTACGGCGGCAGTGCCGCGGACTGGCCGCATGGAGTTACGCCACAGCACGACCCCGACGTGGTAGGCGACGAGGCGGTGATGTTGGCGCGCCAAAGCGAATGCCCGGTGGCAGCGGACCCGGACCGTGTTCGGGGCGCACAGTACCTCTTGCGTGAACATCGGTGCGATGTCATCGTGAGCGATGACGGTTTGCAGCATTTGCGTCTGGCACGTGACATGGAAATTGCCGTTATTGATGGTGAACGCCGTTTCGGTAATGGCTATTGCCTGCCTGCCGGGCCGTTACGTGAGCCGATCGGTCGCCTGCGCGATGTCTTGCTGCGTGTTACCAACGGCGCCCCACAAGCGGATGAGTTGGGCATGGTGCTGGTGGAAACCGGTTTTTGCCGGGTGAATGCACCGGCGTCCTATGCCTCGGCAGGATCGTTCAAGGGTGAAACCGTTCATGCCGTGGCGGGCATTGGGAACCCGGCGCGGTTCTTCGCGCACCTGCGACGGCTCGGCATTGAGATCATCAAACACCCGTTTCCCGATCACCACCGGTATGTACCGGGGGATATCCGTTTTCAGGACAATCGCCCGGTGATCATGACCCAGAAAGATGCGGTAAAATGCGAACGCTTCGCGGGCGATCATGTCTGGTTTCTGGCAGTAGAGGCGCGACCTGACCCGCACATCGGTGAAGTAGTGTGGCAACGACTCAAGGAGAAGTTACGTGGATAAAAAACTGCTCGACATCCTGGTTTGCCCGGCGTGCAAGGGGCCGCTGATATATGACAAGATTAAATCAGAATTGGTCTGTAAGGCCGACCGTCTGGCCTATGCCATCCGCGACGATATTCCGGTGATGCTGGAAGACGAAGCGCGCCAGGTGGCGGAAGAAGAGCTGCCTAAATGAATTTTGGAACGCAGATGAACGCAGACAATTTTGCCGGGAGCAAAAATTGGACAGCGGAGCGCAGCGACGCTGGCCCGAGCGCAAGCGAGGGCGAGCGCCATGGATGGCGCGAGCATAAACACAGATATAAAGAAACAAGGCATGCTTTTTTGGTTTTAATCTGCGTTCATCCGCGTTCATCTGCGGTTTCAAAAATAAAATAATCATGATCGTCATTATTCCAGCGCGTTACGCCTCGACCCGCCTGCCCGGCAAGCCGCTGGCGGATGTCGCCGGCAAGCCGCTGATCCAGCGTGTCCATGATTGCGCCAAAAAGAGCGGTGCCGCCCAAATTGTTGTCGCCACGGACGACGAGCGCATTCGCGCCGCGGCGGAAGGTTTTGGCGCGAGCGTGGTGATGACATCAATCGAACATCGCTCGGGCACGGATCGGCTGGCGGAGGTCATTACGAAGCTTGGCATTGGCGCCGAAGAGATTGTCGTGAATCTGCAAGGTGATGAGCCCATGATGCCGCCAGAGCTGATTCGCGCGGTGGCGGCAAAACTTGCCTCGCACAAAGAAGCGCAAGTCGCTACCGCCTCTCACGCTATTCATGAACGCGAGACGCTGACCAATCCGAACGTGGTAAAAGTGGTGTGTGATGCCAAGGGTTATGCACTTTATTTCAGCCGTGCCGCCATTCCCTGGCCGCGCGACATCATGGCCGGGAAGGGCGGGGGTTCCCTCCAGGCCTTTCGCCATATCGGTCTCTATGCCTACCGTGCAGGTTTCGTGCAGCGCTATGCATCCTGGACGCCCTGTCCACCGGAGGAGACGGAACAGCTGGAGCAGCTACGTGTCTTGTGGCACGGGGAACGGATTGTAGTGCACGAGGCGCGCGCTCTGCCCGAGGCCGGCGTGGACACGCCGGAAGATCTCGAAAGGGTGCAGAAAATATTTTTGAATAGACGGGATTCACAGGATTAAAACAGGATTAACAAGATTAAAGCTAAAAATATTCTTTCAAGTAATCCTGTAAATCCTGTGGAATTTTTATTTATATGGTGAAAGTTCTGTTCGTTTGTCTCGGTAATATCTGTCGCTCGCCGACGGCGGAAGGTGTGTTCCGCAAACTGGTGTGCGATATGAAACTGGAGCACCAGTTCGAAATCGATTCGGCGGGCACCCATGCCTATCATGTTGGCGACCCGCCGGACGAACGTGCCCAGGCCGCCTGCGCGCGCCGTGGCATCGACATCAGTGGCCTGAGCGGGCGCAAGGCCATCGCCGCGGACATAGAGAGATTCGATTATGTCTTGGCCATGGACCGCGAGAATTTCGAAAATCTGATCGACATCTGTCCGCCGGGCCATGAGACGCGCGTCCGGCTGTTCATGGAGTTTGCCGCTGATCGGCCGGAGGAAGAAGTGCCCGATCCATATTTCGGCGGGGCCGGTGGTTTTGACCGCGTGCTCGACATGATTGAGGACGCCGCACAAGGCCTGCTCGAAGACATCCGGCGCACGCGTTTGTAGACTCAAAAAAAACCCGCCTGGTGGCGGGTTTTTTGTTTACTTGTTTCCTTTATTGTCGTCGGCATCAAATCGGGTTTCGACTTGAACCAACTCCGGTTTGGGAGAGGATTCACGGCTGTCCGATTCATGATGTGATTCATGTTCGGTCGGACTCGCCGATGGCGTATGCCAGCCGTCATTTTGTTCCGGTGGCGTCTCCCGGGATGAGGTGGACGACGGCGACTCCGTGAAGGATTCCGTCATGCCGCCAGCCGTGTCTGCCGGCGCCTGATACGAGACTTCACGTGGAGGCTGTGATTCCTGTGCAGGTTGCTCAGGCGCCGCATTCGACCCTGGCGCATTGTTATTGTTACGTGCGTTGAAGTCCGGTCTTTCCTGCGGCGGCCTGCCTTCCTGACCCCGGCCACGACGGCGACCGCGGCGTCGGGGTCTACGACCGCTCCCTTCCGGGCGTTCGCTTTGAGGCGCACTGGCCTCGTTGTCGGCGCTCGGTCCCGGGCCGGAACCCCCGCTGGTCTGTTGCGGCGGTTGCGGTGGGCGCGGACGGTTTCGGTCCTGACCTTGTCCTTGGCCGCCGGGACGGCGGTCAGAATGCCCGTGGCGCTCATGCCGTTGACCCTGATGGGGACGATGCTGTGGACGCCCGCCACCATGACCACGATGCGGCTGATGTGGACGGGCCGGCCGGCTTTCCGGGGTCGCCGGTTTCTTTGCTTCCTCATCTTTTTTGCCGAACAGGCCAGAGATGAACTTCTTGATGAGGCTACCGCCGTTAGCGGCAGGCTTCGGACGTTCTGGCGGTGCGGCAGTGGTATGCGTGAGCGGACCGATGACCGGCTTTTCCGCTTCCGCGGAAACCGGTGTGGGTTGAGCGGGTTTGCGCTCGTCCTCGTCTTCGTCCTCCACCAGATCGATCTCATAGCTCGGTACGTCGGCCTCGGCCTCGTATTCATCGATGCGCAAGCGGCGAATGTGATAATGCGGTGTTTCCATGTCCGACATCGGAATGATCATGATCGGCGTGCCGATACGTGATTCGATGGCGCTCATCTCCATGCGCTTTTCGTTTAGCAGGTAGGTTGCTGTCTCGATCGGCAGATGGACGTGGACCGCGGCGGTGTTTTCCTTCATGGCTTCTTCCTGGATCATGCGCAGGATCGAAAGCCCCGATGACTGCACGCTGCGAATATGTCCGGTACCGCGACAGCGTGGGCAGATCAGACTGGAGGATTCACCGAGCGAAGGACGCAGACGTTGGCGCGACATTTCGAGCAGCCCGAAACGTGATATGCGGCCAACCTGGGTGCGGGCGCGATCGACCTTGAGAGAATCGAACATGCGGTTTTCCACATCGCGTCGGCTGCGCTCGGGCGTCATGTCAATGAAGTCGATGACGATCAGACCGCCGAGGTCGCGCAGGCGCAGTTGGCGGGCAATTTCTTCCGCCGCCTCCAGATTGGTGTTGAGCGCGGTTTCCTCGATGTCGGCACCCTTGGTGGCACGCGCCGAATTGACGTCGATGGTGACCAGCGCCTCGGTTTTGTCGAACACGACCGCACCGCCCGATTCCAGACGCACTTCGCGCGAAAAGGCCGACTCAATCTGATGCTCGATCTGAAAACGCGAGAACAGCGGCGTCTCGTCCTTGTACAGCTTGAGCTTGTCGATAAACTGCGGCGCCACTTGCTGCATGAATTTCAACATGCGCTCGTGAATTTCCGGGTTATCCACCATGATGTCGCCGATGTCGGCCTTGAGGTAATCGCGGGTAGCGCGCACCACGAGGTTGCTTTCCTGGTAGATCAGGAAAGGCGCGGCGCGTTCCTGCGAGGCCTTGTAAATGGCGTCCCACAGATTGATCAGGTAGTCGAGGTCCCACTGCAATTCCTCGGCCGAACGGCCGATGCCGGCGGTCCGGGCGATAACAGAATAGTCATCGGGCAGCTTGAGCTGACCCATGGCCTCACGGAGTTCTGCGCGATCTTCGCCCTCGATGCGGCGGGAAATGCCGCCACCCTTGGGATTATTGGGCATGAGAACCAGATAGCGGCCGGCGAGGCTGACAAAAGTCGTGAGCGCCGCACCTTTGGTGCCGCGTTCTTCCTTGTCCACTTGCACCAGCAGTTCCTGGCCTTCGCGCATGACGTCCTTGATACGCACCTGACTCATTGGGGTGCGTTCGTTGTAACCCTGGAAGTAAATGCGGGAAATTTCCTTGAGGGGCAGGAAACCCTGGCGTTCGGAACCGTAGTCCACGAAGGCGGCTTCCAGGCTCGGCTCCACGCGGGTAATTTTACCCTTGTAGATATTTCCTTTTTTCTGCTGGTAGGTAGAGGATTCGATGTCGAGGTCGATAAGTTTCTGACCGTCGACAACAGCCAATCGCAGCTCTTCGGGATGAGTTGCGTTAAAGAGAATACGCTTCATTGTTGATAGATGTCCCCGACGCCCGGTATTGCGTGCAGCTCCGTCCGCGCTGTTGTTTCAGCGCGACATGACGGAACGTCGTCCTGCCGACAGGGTGCAGAGACCGCTAATTTAGGGTCGACGGTCTTCTGCTTTGATACCGCGCTTGATGCTGTGCGCGGATGTGCAAATTCAGACTTTAATTACGTCGTGAACAGTTTTGCTGTCCCACGCGTCGTCTGCCTGTGTGTGTCGGCAGGTGCTCGCTTTTTATGAGCGTCTATTCCATACGCCTCTACAGGAAGTAGGGGAGAGGCGTGTTACCCATTTGGGCTCTGTCCGTTATATGCGTAGGACACCGGATTATGTGGGCCGGTCGGCAACGGTGCGGCAGAGCCCGCGCCGGCTTTTACCTGGCGCGAAAATCCGTTGCATTTCTAGTACTTGTGTAAAACTCTAAAGAATTTACTAAAAGTACTCACTGGCACTATAGCAAACCAATTGACTCCCCAGCAATCTGTTATTATCGCGCCGGCATGAAGAAGGCCGTCGACCCCGTAGCCCCCACCGTCCGTTACCTCGAAATCGATGAAACCCGCGCCGGCCAGCGGCTCGACAATTTCCTGATTGCCATCCTCAAGGGAGTCCCCAAGAGCCATATTTACCGCATTTTGCGCAAAGGTGAGGTGCGTATCAACAAGGGACGGGCGCGCCCCGACTATCGTCTGGAAGAGGGGGACTTGGTGCGCATCCCCCCTTTGCGACTGGCGCCCCCACCGCTCCTGGCCGGGGGACCGGAGGCCGCGGAAGGATTTGCCTGGCTGTTGCCACGCATCCTGTTCGAGGATGACGACCTGATGATGGTCAATAAGCCTTCCGGGCTCGCCGTACATGCCGGCAGCGGCGTCAGCGTGGGGTTAATCGAGGCACTGCGTGGACTGCGACCGCAAGCGCCGTTTCTGGAGCTCGCGCATCGTCTGGACCGTGATACGTCGGGCTGTCTGCTGTTGGCCAAGAGCCGGCCGGCCCTGATGGCGCTGCACCGGATGTTGCGCGACGGCAAGATGGAGAAACGCTATCTCGCTTTGGTTGCCGGGGCCTGGCGCGGTGGCGCACGCGAGGTCAGCGCGGCGCTGGAGAAAAACCGCCCACGCTCGGGCGAGCGCATGGTGGAGATATCCGAAGACGGCAGGGAGGCGGTGAGTCATTTTACTCCGCAACAGCGTTTCAAATCGGCATCGCTCATGGAGATCCGGTTGTTGACCGGACGCACACACCAGGCGCGGGTGCATGCCGCCCACCTGGGCCATCCGATTGCCGGTGACGATAAATACGGTGATCGTGAATTCAACCGTCGCCTGCAACGGTTTGGATTGAAGCGCATGTTTCTGCATGCTTACCGGTTGCGATTCGCACATCCTGTGAACGGCAGTAAAATGGATATGGAGGCCCCGCTCCCCGCTGAACTTTCTTCATTACTCGAGCGCCTGACACATGAAACCGCGGTATGAACTGATTATTTTCGATTGGGACGGAACGCTCATGGACTCCGTCGCCAAGATCGTGCGTTGTTTCACGGCGGCCGTGGATGACGTGGGTGCCCCGCATCCTGGCCAAGACGCCACGCGTCATGTCATTGGCCTTGGTCTGGCGGAGGCGGTTGCGACGCTGTTACCGCAGGTCGATGCCGATACACGCACACAGGTGGTGGAGCGCTATCGCCAGTATTTTCTGCATCTCGACCAGACCGACATGCCACTGTTCCCGGGCGTGCGCGAGGGGCTGGAGTCCCTCGTGGCGCAGGGCTGTATGCTCGCGATTGCGACCGGCAAGGCACGCCGCGGACTGGACCGTGTGTTACACGATACCGGTATGGCACATCTTTTTTGTGCCACGCGATGTGCTGACGAGGCATTTTCCAAACCGCATCCGCGCATGCTGGAAGATATTCTGGAGCAGACCGGTTTCAGCGTGGAGCAGGCGTTGATGGTGGGTGACACCACCTATGACATGCAGATGGCGCGCCATGCCGGCATGGATAGCCTCGCCGTGACATATGGTGTGCACGGGCGCGAGCTGCTGGTGGAACACGCTCCGCTGGTCTGTCTGGATTCCTTTAGCGAGGTGTATGCGTGGTTGCAGCAAGCAAACGGCCTGTCATCTGCCGCAGCCACGAATTAATTGAACGCGGGCGCGGCGTGCGTTTTGTTGTGCGTCGTCATGGCGAAGTGACTCCTGCGTTTGCGGTCCGCTTCAATGGCGTCGCGCATGCCTATCTCAACCGGTGCGCCCATCGCTCCCTGGAGCTTGATTGGGTGAATGGAGAGTTTTTCGATGCTTTTGGCGAGCACCTGCTCTGCGCCACGCATGGCGCGCGCTACATCCCCGCCAGCGGTGCCTGCGTGGGAGGGCCCTGCCATGGCGCCGGGCTGGTAAAACTTCCCCTGGTCGAGAAAAACGGCCAGATACTGCTCGAATCGGGGAATGATATACACTTGGTAGATTCAGAAGACGTAGCATGAGGTTATCTCCATGACAGACGAAACCAATTCCACCCCGGCGTCATCCGGTGCCGAGGGTCGGTCCCCGCGCTGGGAGCGCGATCTGCTCGAACGCCTGGCGTTTGCCGCGCTGACCGAGCAACGCCGCTCGCGGCGCTGGGGTATTTTCTTCAAGCTGTTTTTTGCCTCGTACCTGGTGTTGATTCTGGTGATTGCGCAATCGGACAGCTGGAGTGGCAAAGCGTTATCGAACAATCACACGGCACTGGTTGATCTGGAAGGCGTCATCAGCGCTGACAGCCTGGCCAATGCGGACAATGTCATCTCCGGATTGCGCGCGGCATTTGAGAACAAGTCGACTCAGGGAATCGTCTTGCGCGCCAACAGTCCCGGCGGCAGTCCGGTGCAGGCAGGCTATATCAATGATGAGATAAAACGTTTACGCACCAAGTATCCGAAGACACCGTTGTATGCCGTAATCGGCGATGTGTGCGCCTCCGGGTGTTACTACGTGGTGGCGGCGGCGGACAAGATTTACGTTGATAAGGCCAGCGTCGTTGGCTCTATCGGTGTGCTCATGAACGGTTTCGGATTCGTGGATACCATGAAGAAAGTCGGCGTGGAGCGCCGACTCTTGACGGCGGGCGAGCACAAGGGCTTTCTCGATCCCTTCGGGCCGGTGAAACCGGCGGATGCCAGGCACGCTCAACAGATGTTGGACGAGATTCATCAGCAATTTATTGCAACGGTACGCCAGGGCCGCGGCAAGGCGCTGAAGGAAACCAAGACTATGTTCTCGGGACTTTTCTGGACCGGCGAGGAAGCCATCAAGATGGGTCTGGTGGATAGTTTGGGTGGCGCCAGCTACGTGGCACGCGAAGTGATCGGAGCAGAAGAGATTGTGGATTACACCTATCGCGAAAATGTCTTTGATCGTTTCTCGCGGCGGTTAGGAACGGCCATGGCACAGACCCTCAGCACCGATCTCCTCGGCCGCACGCCTCTTTTAAAATAATTTTGGAACCGCAGATTAACGCGGATGAACGCAGATCACAGAAAAAATAAACTCGAAGTTTTATGTTTTAATCCGCGTTTATCTGCGTTCATCTGCGGTTGCTTCGCTTTTATATTATTTTGATCCCTTCGTTTTCGAGCATCCGCACCAGACGGATGAGCGGCAGACCGATCAACGTATTCGGATCGTCGCCCTCGAATTTTTCCAGTAATGCTATTCCCAAGCCTTCCGACTTGACGCTGCCGGCGCAGGAGTAGGGTTGTTCCTTGTGCAAATAGGCCTCGATCTGCGCATCCGTCAGTGGGCGGAATGTCACGCGATATGGAATGACTTCGCACTGAAGGCGTTGGGTGTCGGCGTTGACCAGCGCCAGGGCGGTGTAGAGTGTGACAGCCCTGCCGGAAGCGGAGCGCAGTTGTTCCACCGCCTTGTCATGGCTGTGTGGCTTGCCCACGATCCTGCCGTTATAGATCGCCACCTGATCCGAACCGATCACCAGTGCACCTGGTTTTTGTCCGGCAATCTTTTGCGCTTTTTCGATGGCCAGACGTTCTACCAGTTTTTCCGGTGTTTCGCCGGGACGCGGTGTTTCGTCCACCTCGGGCGCCATGACTTCGAAGGGAATTTGCAGCCGTTCCAGCAGTTCGCGGCGGTAGGGCGACGAGGAAGCCAGAATAAGTTTCATAAGATGATTAACCGCCAAGACGCCAAGATATTGTGAATTTAATCTTGTTTTTCTTGGCGTCCTTGGCGTCTTGGCGGTTCAAAATTCTTATTCAATCTCGACCAGCGCCTCATCGGGATTGACGCTATCGCCTTTGGCGACGTTCACGGCCTTGACCATGCCGGTGACCGGTGCCGAAACTTCGTTTTCCATTTTCATGGCCTCGACGACCAGCACCGGGTCGCCGGCCTTTACCTTGACGCCGGCTTTAACCAGGATGTCCACGATGGTGCCGGGCATGGAACTGGTGACGTGGCCTTCCTTCGATGCCTTGGGGCGCTTCGACCCCTTGGAGGCACGCCGCGTGTCCACCATGCCGGCTTCGGTTGGCACGGTCTCGGTGAGTGTTTCAATAAGTATCTGCTCCGGCACGCCATCGACCGAGACAAAGAACGGACGCTGTTCCTCTGACTTGTGGCCGGCGCCGGTGACACGAATGTGATAGGTCTCGCCGTGCATCGTGACATTGAAGTCCGTTGGCGCGTAGGCGGGCAGACCCGTCGCGACCGCGGATTTCGGAGGCTTGAGTTCTTCTGGTGCGAGGGTACCGGCGGCGCGCTCTTCGAGGAACTTGCGCCCGATTTCCGGGAACATGGCGAAGGTGAGTACATCTTCCTCGCTTTTGGCGAGTTCGCCAATTTCATCGCGCAGGCGATGCAGTTCGGGTTTGAGTTTGTCCGCGGGACGGCAGGTGATGACTTCATCGTCGCCGATGGCCATGTTGCGCACGGTTTCGTTGATCCTTCCCGGCGCCTTGCCATAGCGGCCCTGCAGGTAGAGCTTCACCTCGTTGGTAATGCTTTTGTAGCGTTTGCCGGTTAGCACGTTTAGCACGGCCTGAGTACCGACGATTTGTGACGTCGGCGTGACCAGCGGCGGATAGCCCAGGTCTTCACGTACACGCGGAATTTCCGCCAGCACTTCATT
This sequence comes from Sulfuricaulis sp., assembly GCF_024653915.1. Taxonomy (NCBI): domain Bacteria; kingdom Pseudomonadati; phylum Pseudomonadota; class Gammaproteobacteria; order Acidiferrobacterales; family Acidiferrobacteraceae; genus Sulfuricaulis; species Sulfuricaulis sp. The sequence continues at coordinate 115,077 of NZ_JANLGY010000004.1, forward strand.
CATGCGATTGAGCGCGCCCTGTTCCTTGAGCTGGTTCGACAGGTTCGAGATCATGCCGCCCGGCACCTGACTCACTTGCACGCGCGTGTCGATTTCGGCGTATTCACTCTCGAACTGATGATACTTTTTGCGGACTTCGCGGAAATAGAAGCCAATCTCCTGCAGCAATCCGAGATTGAGACCTGTGTCGTAGGGTGTATCGTGGAAGGCGACCACCATGCTTTCGGTCGGCGAATGGCTGGTGCCCCAGGAAAGTGATGAGATGGCCGTGTCGATGTGGCGCGCGCCGTGCTCGACAGCCAGGTACATGCAGATGTTGGCCACGCCCACCGTGGTGTGGGAGTGAAAGGCGAGTGGCAGTTTCACGGCCTTGGACAGCGCCGCGAACAGTTCGACTGTGCGCGCTGGCGTGATCAAGCCGGCCATGTCTTTCATGGCGATGGACTGGCAACCCATTTTTTCCATCTGGCGCGCCATTTCGACGAAATGTTCGGTGGTGTGCACCGGGCTCGTGGTGTAGCAGATGGCGCCTTGCGCGTGCTTGCCGGCCTTGAGCACGGCCTTCACCGAGACTTCGATGTTGCGCATGTCGTTCATGGCATCGAAGATGCGGAAGACATCGACGCCGTTCTGTGCTGCTTTCTTCACGAAGGCTTCGACAACATCGTCGGAATAATGACGGTAGCCCAGCAGATTCTGGCCGCGCAGCAGCATCTGGATCGGTGTCTTGGGCAGCGCTTTTTTCAGCTGGCGCAGACGTTCCCACGGGTCTTCCTTCAGGAAACGCAGACAGGTGTCGAAGGTAGCGCCGCCCCAGGCCTCCAGCGACCAGTAGCCGACCTTGTCAAGCTTGTCGCAGATCGGCAGCATGTCTTCGGTGCGCATGCGCGTGGCGAGCAGCGACTGGTGCGCATCGCGCAGCACCAAGTCTGTCACCATAACTTTTTTGGATGAAGACGCCATGATGGTTCTTGCCTCTTACAAGCCGTGATGCGCTGCGATCGCCGCGCCGATGGCTGCCGCCAAATCAGCGGGCGGACGACGGACGGAGTAGTTTAACAGCTCCGGATGTTTTTCGATGAATCCGGTGTCGAATTTCCCCGCCTGGAACTCCGCGGTGCCAAGGATCTCCACGTAGAAGGGTTTGGTGGTTTTTACACCGTGCACGCCCATGTCGAACAACGCGCGCCGCGCGCGCGCCAAGACCTTGTCCCAAGTAAGCGCCCAGACCGTGAGTTTGGCGCACATGGAGTCATAGTGTGGCGGGAACTCATATCCGGTGTAGATGGCCGCGTCGGTGCGCACGCCTGGACCGCCTGGGGCATAATAGCGCGTGATGCGTCCGTAGCTGGGCAGAAAATCGTTTTTCGGATCCTCGGCGTTAATGCGAAACTGGATCGCGTAGCCGCGCCGCTGAATCTGGTCTTGTGTGTAGCTAAGCGGCTGCCCTTCGGCAATGCGGATCTGTTCCTGCACGATATCCACGCCGGTGATCTGTTCCGTCACGGTGTGCTCGACCTGCAGGCGCGTGTTCATCTCCATGAAATAGAAGTTGCCTTCCTGATCGAACAGGAATTCGACGGTACCGGCGTTCTCGTAGTTCACGCATCTGGCCGCGCGCACGCCCAGCTCGCACACGGCGGAGCGCTGTTCTTCGGTGAGCTGTGGAGAGGGGGCGATTTCAATCAGTTTCTGATGGCGCCGCTGTATGGAGCAGTCGCGCTCGAAAAGATGGATGATGTTGCCTTTTTTGTCGCCGAGTATCTGTACTTCGATGTGGCGTGGATTGACAATAGCCTTCTCCAGAAACACCTCGGCACTGCCAAAGGCCTTGGTGGCTTCGGAGACCACGCGCTCATAGGCGCGCTTGAGTTCGTCTTCACTGTTGCAGCGACGGATACCGCGTCCACCACCGCCTGAGGTGGCCTTGAGCATTATCGGGTAGCCAATTTTGTTGGCCAGCTTCAGGGCCTCGTCGACGTTTTTGAGATTGCCCTCGCTGCCCGGTACCACCGGCACGCCGGCGGCGATCATGGCGGCGCGTGCCGCGGTTTTATCACCCATTTGACGTATGGCCTCCACGGACGGGCCGATGTAGATGATGTCGCGTCGGGCGCAGATTTCGGTCAGCTGGGGATTTTCCGAAAGAAAGCCGTAACCCGGGTGCAAGGCATCGCAACCGGTGGCCACCGCCAGGTTCACGATCCGATGAGCGTTGAGGTAGCCACCCACCGGGTCCGGGCCCACGTTATAGGCTTCATCCGCCTTTTTGACGTGCAGGGCATGCCGGTCGGCATCGGTGTAGATGGCAACGGATTTAATGCCCATTTCGGCACAGGCGCGCACCACGCGCACCGCGATTTCACCGCGGTTGGCAACCAGAATTTTCTCGATCAAGCTGAAACTCCGCTGAGCTGAATGACGGCGCCCGCCAGGCCGCTACGCTTCGTTTTGTACGGAAAGGGGGCGGCACTGTCAATAACATTTCCGGCCCGTCGGCACGGCTAAAACCCTATTTTGACACAAGTTTGCAGCAAATATATGATGCGCGGCCTGTATCTGGCCGCCTGCCCGCAAAACCGTCCGATTCCGGAGGTTATAAGCGCGCAACGGATACGCCCGATTCTGTGAGGGAATCATGTCGTCATCCTGGAAAGAGTCACACGGACATTTACCGGGGACCATCGATCCGATCCTGCTCGCGGAAAGGGGCGCACATCTGACCGGCACGCTCCCGCTGAAGAGCTTGCCGAGCCTCGCGCAAGGCAGTCTTGAAGGTTCGGGCGACGTCATGGTCGATCTGGCCTTTGAAAGACAGGAAGGCGAGAAGGTATTTATCATGCACGGCGCGCTGCGCGTGCACTTGCGAGTGACTTGCCAGCGCTGTCTGGAAGCGATGGATCTGGAACTCAAGGCGGCACCGTGGCTTATCCTGCTGAAGTCAGGAGAACGTCTGGAACAGCAGGAAGGCGACGCTGATATTCTGGTGGCGGACAAGCCCCTGCCATTAAGCGAGTTGGTGGAACACGAATTACTGCTGGTGTTGCCGATGGTACCGATGCATGCACCGGAGCAGTGCCCGGTGAAAGTCCGTGCCGCGAGCGTTGCCAAGGCCGATGCTGCTCGTGTCGTACGCGGCGGCAAGAACCCGTTTTCGGTTCTGGGCAAACTGAAGAAGACGAAATAGTACCGATTATCTTTAATTATCGAGGATTTACCATGGCCGTACAGAAAAGCCGAGTATCACCTTCACGCCGCGGTATGCGTCGTTCGCATGATGCGCTCACGAAGTCGGCACTTTCGGTTGACAAGACCAGCGGCGAGACGCATCGCCGGCATCATGTCACCGCCGACGGTTATTACCGCGGCCGCAAGGTGCTGGAAACCAAAGCAGAATAGCGCTGGTTTGATCCGGAATTACTCAGGGACTTGAGAACGTGATCACGATTGCCCTCGACGCCATGGGGGGCGATCACGGTGTTGGCGTCACCGTGCCCGCGGCCCTTGAGGCGCTGAAACATCAGCCGGGGCTGAAGCTCATTCTCGTCGGCCAGCGCGAAGTCATCGAGGCCGAACTTGGGCGCCATCGCGCAGCCGGCAGCGACCGGATCACCCTCCATCACGCCTCTGAAGTCGTGGGCATGGATGAACCCCCTGCACAAGTCCTGCGCAACAAGAAAGATTCCTCCATGCGTGTGGCCATCAATCTCGTCAAAGAAGGCGCGGCCCAGGCAGCCGTGTCTGCTGGCAACACCGGAGCGCTCATGGCCACCGCGCGTTTCGTCCTCAAGACTTTGCCGGGCATCGACCGCCCGGCCATCATCACAACCCTGCCGACCATGCACGATCATGTGCACGTGCTCGATCTCGGTGCCAACGTGGATTGCACGCCGGATCAGCTGTTGCAGTTCGCCATTATGGGTTCGATCCTTGTCACCGCCGTGGAAGGCGAGGCTCGCCCGCGCGTCGGGCTGCTCAACGTGGGCGAGGAAGACATCAAGGGAAATGACACCGTCAAGAAGACACACGAATTGCTTCGTTCCAGCTCTCTCAATTATGCCGGTTTCGTAGAAGGGGATGAGATTTATACGGGCGACATGGATGTGATCGTATGTGATGGTTTTGTCGGCAACATCATGCTCAAGACCAGCGAAGGTTTGGCGCACATGATCGCTCATTTCATCAAGCAGGAATTCAGACGCAACCTTCTCACGAAGCTATCCGCGCTGGTCGCCTTGCCAGTGCTGCAGGCGTTCCGCAAACGTGTCGACCCACGGCGATACAACGGTGCCACGCTGATCGGACTCAATGGCACTGTTATCAAGAGCCATGGCGGCGCCGATGTATTGGCCTATGAACATGCCATCATGGAGGCCGTGGCGGAAGTGAAGAACAACGTTCCGGCGCGTATCGGACAAGCGTTGGCCGCCATGGCGGCCAAGGGAGAAGTGGTGTGATCTATTCGCGCATAATTGGCACCGGGGGCCACTTGCCGGCCAAGGTGCTCACCAATCACGATCTCGAAAAAATGGTCGAGACCACGGATCAGTGGATCGTCGATCGCACTGGCATTCGCGAACGCCATATCGCTGCCGAGGGCGAGACCACCGCCTCCATGGCTGAACAGGCCGCGCGGCACGCCATCGAGGCGGCTGGCATCAGCACCAAAGATATCGATCTTATTATTGTGGCGACCACCACGGCCGATCAGGTATTTCCCAGCACTGCCTGCCTGCTGCAGGAACGCCTTGGTATTCACGGCTGCGCCGCTTTTGATGTGCAAGCTGTCTGCACCGGCTTCGTCTACGCGCTCGGTATCGCGGACAAATTCGTGCGCACCGGGTCGGCCAAGTGTGCGCTGGTGGTGGGCAGCGAAACCCTGTCGCGCATTACCGACTGGACTGATCGCACCACCTGCGTGTTATTCGGTGACGGCGCCGGCGCTGTGATACTGACGGCATCTGACAAGCCCGGCATCATCTCCTCGCATTTGCATGCCGACGGCAAGTATAAGGACCTGTTGAGCGTTCCTGCCGGTATCTCGAAGGGTTACGACAAGGTGATCAATGGCACCGCCTACATGAAGATGGAAGGCAACGAGGTATTCAAAGTGGCGGTGAACACTCTCGGGCGCATCGTGGACGAAACGCTCGCGGCCAATCACATGAAGAAATCGGATATCCAATGGCTCGTGCCGCATCAGGCCAACCATCGCATCATTGCCGCAACGGCGAAAAAGCTGGGCATGTCCATGGATCACGTGGTCATGACGGTGGACCGACACGGTAACACCTCGGCGGCGTCGATCCCGTTGGCCTTTGACGAGGCGGTGCGCGATGGTCGCATCAAGACCGGCGACGTGGTCATGATGGAAGCCTTCGGGGGCGGTTTTACCTGGGGCTCGGTTTTATTGAAGTATTGATATGAGTTTTTGACGCAAAGACGCAAAGAAAAAATTCAAAATCTTTTAAATTTCGGCGCGAAGCGCCGCTTTGGTTCCCTTTGCGCCTTCGCGTCTTTGCGTCAAATAATCTTATAACTTTTTAAACATATGACACTGGCATTCGTTTTTCCCGGGCAGGGCTCGCAGTCGGTCGGCATGATGAATGCCCTGGCGGCGGAGTTTCCCGTCGTCAAGCAGACCTTCGCCGAGGCCTCGCAGACTCTGGGCAAAGACCTCTGGCAATTGGTGGAACAGGGCCCGGAAGAAAAATTGAATCAAACCGAGATCACGCAACCGGTCATGCTGGTGGCCGGTGTGGCAACCTGGCGCGTGTGGTTGGCGAACAAGGGCCCGCTGCCGCAGGTGATGGCCGGACACAGTCTCGGTGAGTATTCCGCGCTGGTATGTTCCGGGGCGCTGGATTTTCCCGATGCGGTAAAACTGGTTGCGGATCGCGCACGCTTCATGCAAGAAGCAGTGCCGATCGGGCAGGGTGGTATAGCCGCGATTCTGGGTCTGGACGATGATGCCGTGCGGAAGCTGTGCGAACAGGCAGCCCAGGGTGAGGTCCTCGATGCGGTCAATTATAATTCTCCGAATCAGGTCGTAATCGCCGGGGCGGCGGCGGCCGTGGCCCGCGCCGTGGAGCAGTCCAAGGCGGCCGGCGCCAAGCGCGCCGTGGTGCTGCCCATGAGCGTGCCGGCGCATAGCCGGCTCATGCACCCGGCGGCGCTGCGCATGGCCGAAAGGATCAAGTCCGTGAACATGCGTTCGCCGCGCGTGCCGGTGATTCATAACGTTCATCTGCGGGCGGAATCCGACCCGGAAGCGATTCGAAATGCGCTGGTGCGCCAGATAGAATCCCCGGTGCGCTGGGTAGAGCTGATCCAGAAATTGGCCGCCGACGGCGTGGATCGGATGGTAGAATGCGGGCCGGGCAAAGTCCTGGCGGGTCTGAACAAGCGTATCGTGAAAACTGTCGAAACGTTCCCGGTATTCGATCCGGTAACATTGCGTGAAACTCTGATGAAGGTTTAGTAAGCAGGAAATATTAGAAAGCCATGGTTTTGAAAGGACAGATTGCGCTGGTCACTGGCGCCAGCCGCGGGATCGGGCAGGCGATTGCGCTTGAGCTGGGCCGGCTGGGCGCGCATGTGATTGGCACGGCAACATCCAGTGATGGCGCAGACAAGATCAGCGCGACGCTGAAAGAGAAAGGCGTTTCCGGACAAGGGATGATGTTGGACGTAAACAACGCGGAGTCGATCGCCGCCGTTCTGTCTGAAATCGAAAAATCCGGCGGTGCCCCGACGATTTTAGTGAACAACGCTGGCATCACGCGTGACAATCTGTTGCTGCGCATGTCCGAAGAGGAGTGGGATGCCGTTCTGGATACCAACCTCAAGTCTGTGTACCGGATGAGCAAGGCTTGCCTGCGCGCCATGACCAAGGCGCGCTCGGGGCGTATCATCAGCATCAGCTCAGTGGTGGGAGCCATCGGTAACGCCGGGCAGGCGAATTACGCCGCCGCCAAGGCCGGTCTGATCGGATTCACCAAGGCGCTCGCGCGCGAGGTGGGTTCGCGCAACATCACCGTCAACGCGGTGGCGCCGGGTTTTATCGATACCGACATGACCCGCGCACTCCCCGAGGCGCAGAAGGAAATATTGCTCAAGCAGATCCCCTTGGGTCGCCTGGGACTGGCCGAAGAAGTGGCCTCGGCCGTAGCATTTCTGGCCTCGCCGCAGGCGGGCTATATTACCGGTACGACCCTGCACATAAACGGCGGGATGTACATGAACTAAAGTGAGTATCTGTCTGGAAAAAGCCGGTTATATGATTGGCTGGACGGTTTTACACAAATGGTGTTAACTATGCGCCCGCACGAGGGTAGCAACGTCAATTCTTGGAGGAATAATCACCCATGAGCAGTGTCGAAGAGCGCGTCAAGAAAATTGTTGTGGAGCAGTTGGGCGTTAACGAGGGTGAAGTCAAGCCTGCCGCCTCCTTCGTGGATGATTTGGGCGCGGATTCCCTGGATACGGTCGAGTTGGTGATGGCGCTGGAAGAGGAGTTTGACTGCGAAATTCCTGACGAACAGGCGGAAAAGATCACCACTGTTCAGCAGGCCATCGACTACGTCAACTCCCGTCTGAACTGATAACTCATTAGAATAAGAGGCCGTCATCCGCACCGGGTGACGGCCTTTTGGTTTTATAAAGCGCGGCGTAGCCGCGCCCAGACAATGAGGGATTCGGCTTTGAGCAAGCGTCGCGTCGTCATTACCGGCCTCGGCATCCTGTCTCCCATTGGCATCGGTGTCGCTGAGAACTGGCGCAGTATTCTTGCCGGCAAAAGCGGTATCGGCCCCATCACGCTGTTCGATGCCACCGGCTACCCATCCACCATCGCCGGTGAAGTCAAGAATTTTGACCCCACCACGTTTGGCATTTCTGAAAAGGAAGCGCGTCGCATGGACCGCTTCATTCAATTGGGCATGGCGGCCGGGATCGAGGCGTTCAAGGATTCTGGGCTGGAAGTGACAGAGTCGAACGCTGAGCGTATTGGCGTGCATCTCGGTTCCGGCATCGGCGGCGTTGGCACCATCGAAGACACCGCTCTGACCATTAAGGAAAAGGGACCGCGCCGGGTATCCCCCTTTTACGTTCCCATGAGCATCATCAATATGATCTCGGGCGACCTGTCGGTGATGTATGGCTTCAAGGGGCCGAACCTCGCCATGGTTACTGCCTGTGCCTCGGCGACCCACGGCATTGGCGATGCTGGCCGCTTGATTGAATACGGCGATGCCGATGTCATGATCGCCGGTGGTGCGGAGGCTGCCATCACGCCAACCGCTATCGCCGGTTTCGGTAACGCCAAGGCGCTTTCCACGCGCAACGACAATCCTGAAACCGCCAGCCGTCCCTGGGACAAAGACCGTGACGGCTTCGTTCTGGGTGAAGGCGCGGGCGTGGTGGTGCTCGAGGAATACGAACATGCGAAAAAACGCGGCGCGAAAATTTATTGCGAGCTTGTGGGTTTCGGCATGAGCGGGGACGCCTATCATATGACCAGTCCGCCGGAAAACGGCGAAGGCGCGGCGCGCTGCATGCGCAATGCTTTGCGTAACGCCGGGCTCAATCCCGACCAGGTGCAGTACGTCAACGCCCACGGCACTTCCACGCCGCTCGGCGACAAGGCCGAGACCTTCGCGGCCAAGGCGGCGTTCGGAGATCACGTGCGCAAGTTGGCCATGAGTTCCACCAAATCCATGACCGGTCACTTGCTGGGCGCGGCTGGCGGTATCGAGGCGGTTTACTCGGCGCTGGCGGTGCAATACCAGGTTGCGCCGCCGACAATCAATCTTGTCACGCCCGGCCCGGATTGTGACCTGGATTATGTGCCGGGTACCGCGCGTCAAATGAAAATCGACGTTGCCATTTCGAACTCCTTCGGTTTTGGCGGCACCAACGGGACGTTGGTATTTCGCAAACTGGCGTGAATGCCCATCCGGCCCAGAATACAAACACCACCCCGGGATATGTCTGCCGCCGCCTGACGGTTATCCCCGATCTCGTCGCGCTTCACTCGCGATTTCCTGAACGTTACCCACATCTACTGGCCAGCGTGGCGCATGGCACGCCGCGCGCCCGCTATGACATCCTGTTCGCCTTTCCCGGAGAAACCCTGTCGCTACAGGCTGATTCCCGGCTCTACCGGGACGGACAAGCGCTGGGCCAGGGCGATTTTCTGAGTGCTTTTGATCGTGACTGGCAAGGGCTGGCGGCATCAGCCGATGCAAAGGGCACGCCTGACAATGAAGCACTGCCATTTACCGGCGGGTGGTTTGTTTATCTCGGCTATGAACTGGTGACCCAGATCGAACCCACGGTCACCGGTGTCCGGTTTGATGCGACGTTTCCAGTGGCATGCGCTACACGCGTGCCGGCGGCCATCATTATTGATCGTGCGCAGCAGCAGACCTGGTTGATGTGTGAGTCTGAACAGGCAAAGCAACTGATGCCGGTGCTTGAGCAGGACGTCCTTACATTGATGGAAGCCAAGACAAACACGTTAATACCAATCGTGGCTGCCGTTCATGAAGAGGAACCGCGGCGTTTTCTTGGGCATGTGCGCCTGGCGCAGGAATATATCCGTTCGGGCGATGTGTTTCAGGTAAATCTCTCGCGATTGTGGCGCCTGACGCTGCCATCGCCTTTGCATTCGGCGGAACTCTACCGCCGCTTGTGTGTAACCAATCCAGCGCCATTTGCCGGCATGATGACCTGGGGTAGTGATCGCGCGGTGATCAGTTCATCGCCGGAGCGTCTGGTGGCCGTGCGTGGACGCACGGTGCAGACACGTCCCATCGCGGGCACTTATCCACGCAGCACCGATGCCACTCAGGACCACGCCTTGTCGCAGGACCTGCTGCACCATCCCAAGGAGCGCGCCGAGCACGTTATGTTGATCGATCTGGAGCGCAACGACTTGGGGCGCGTGTGCCGCACCGGCACGGTGCAAGTACGGGAATTCATGACGCTTGAGTCCTATCGGCACGTGCATCACATCGTCTCGGAAGTCACGGGAGAATTGCGCGAAGGTATTACCCCGGCTCAAGTCATTCGTGCGGTATTCCCAGGCGGCACCATCACCGGCTGCCCCAAGGTGCGCTGCATGCAAATTATTGCCGAGCTGGAACAGGCTCCGCGCACGGCCTATACCGGATCAATGGGATATATCAATCGCGACGGCAGCCTCGATTTGAATATCCTGATCCGTACCATTGTCCGGAACGGCCAGCAAATAAGTTTGCGCGCCGGCGCCGGCATTGTGGCTGACTCGGTTCCGGAGCGGGAATTGGCGGAAACGCGCGCCAAGGCCAGGGGCATGCTGGCCGCGCTGGGTGTTTCAGTATGACGACTTTAATCGATGGTAAACCGGGTGAAAGCATTTCAATATTGGACCGCGGTTTCCAGTATGGCGATGGAATTTTCGAAACGATGGCAGTCGCGAACAGCGAACCACTCCTGTGGGACAGGCATTTGCATCGTTTTTTACATGGCACTGCGCGACTAAGCCTCAAAGCACCTTCTGTAGATTTGTTACGACGGGAGGCCGAACAGGTATGCCGGGGTAACGAGCGCGGTGTGCTGAAGATTATTCTGACGCGTGGCATTACCGGGCGAGGTTATGCCCCGAATATGGATGCAGCGACGACACGCGCCGTTAGTCTGCTGCCATGGCCGGATTATCCCGCCCGGCTTCGAACGGATGGCGTGAACGTGCAATTCTGTCGTAACCTCATAACACGCCATCCTGTTCTGGCGGGACTCAAGCACCTCAACCGGCTCGAACAGGTTCTGGCGCGCATGGAACTGAAAAACGGTTGCACCGAGGGGCTGATGCAGGACGAGACCGGCCATATTATCGAAGGGACCATGGCTAATATATTTATCGTGTCGGGCGGTGCGTTGCTGACGCCGAATCTGGAGCACAGCGGCGTTGATGGCGTGATGCGTGGTCTGGTATTGGAGCGTGCCCGCGCGCTTTCAATGGATTGTCGTGTGACCGAATTGACACGGGAAATTATCCTCGGCGCCGATGAAGTATTCCTGACCAACAGCCTGATCGGGATCTGGCCGGTGCGCCAAATTGAATCGCAGGACTATCCCGTTGGTCGGATCACCAAACAGATTCAGGATGCCATTCGCGATGCGATCGTTGCTGATTAGACTGGTAGCCAGCCTGCTAATCGTGTGCGTCATTGGCACGGGCTACCTGTTTTGGGCCTGGAACCACTCGCTGAAACCCGGTACGGAAATTTATAACGTCAAACCGGGCATGAGCTTGCGCGCCTTTGCGCGGGAACTGAGCGCGCGTGGCGCACTGCCGGAAAGCCATTCTTTTGTCTGGCTAGCGCATCTGACCGGCCACGATCGCGCCCTGAAATCAGGCGAATACCGTTTTCGTGACGGCATGACGGCCAGCGAACTGCTGGATCAAGTCGTTGCAGGCCGGGTGATTGAGTATCCCGTGGTGTTAATCGAGGGCTGGACGTTCCAGCAATTTCTGGCGGTACTGGCCGAGGCCCCCAAGCTGACGCATACGCTTTCCGGGTTGTCGGCGTCGGCCATCATGGAACGTCTGGGCCACCCCGGTGAACATCCGGAAGGCCGGTTTTTCCCCGATACTTATTATCACTCCACCGGTCAGACCGATATCATGATTCTGGCGAAAGCCTATGACAAAATGCAGATGCTATTACAGCGTGAGTGGGAAGGGCGGGAGAACAATCTGCCACTCAAAAATATGTACGAGGCGTTGATTCTGGCGTCCATCGTAGAAAAGGAAACCGGTCGTGACGACGAGCGTCGCCTGATCGCCGGGGTATTCATCAACCGGCTGCGACACGGTATGCGTCTGCAGACAGATCCAACCGTAATATATGGCATGGGAAAAATGTTTGACGGTAACCTGCGGCTCAAGGACCTCCGGCGTGACACCCCTTATAACACGTACACTCGCAGGGGCCTGCCACCGACACCGGTGGCGATGCCGGGCAAAGCTTCGTTGCAGGCGGCGCTGCATCCCACGGTGACGGGCGCGGTGTTCTTTGTCGCCCGCGGTGATGGCAGCCATGAATTCTCTTCTACGCTGGAAGAGCATAATAAGGCCGTACTCAAATATCAGCTGAAGGGCAAGTTGAGAAAAACTATACCGCCAACTGCTTCGGACACGCGCGAACAGAATTCGAAAATAAAGGCATTACGATAGGAATCCCATGTCACGCGGATTATTCATTACATTGGAGGGGGGTGAAGGTGCCGGAAAAAGCACCAACCTGGTTTTTATCCGCCAATGGTTGCATCGTGAAGGACGCGAAGTGGTGGTCACGCGAGAGCCGGGTGGCACCGAATTGGGTGAACGCGCGCGCGATATCCTGCTGCACAGCAAACAACTACACATCTCACCGGAAAGTGAAATGCTGCTGATGTTCGCTGCGCGTTCCGAGCACATCATCAAGGTGATACGCCCAGCGCTAGCCGCCGGCAAGGTGGTCTTGTGCGATCGCTTCACGGACGCCACCTATGCTTATCAGGGTGGTGGTCGCGGTCTGGCGCCGGAACGAATCGCGGTCATTGAAAACTGGGTGCAGGGTGAATTGCGACCAGACCTGACGCTGCTGTTTGATATTCCGGTGGAAGCCGGTCGTGAGCGTGCCGGACAGCGCAGCGAACCTGATCGCTTTGAGCGCGAGGAGAATGATTTTTTCACGCGCATTCGCAAGACCTACCTGGATCGCGCGGCCAGCGAGCCGGCCCGTATGCGCATCATCGACGCCAGTCGCAGTCTGGAACAGGTAGAACGGCAAATTGTTGCCGTGCTTCAGGAGTTTGTTCATGGCCAGTAAGGAACGCGTGACCGTCAATTTTTTCGTGACGCCAGAGCGTTACCCGTGGCATGGCGCACTGTGGTCGGTGTTAGCCCGCCAATTTGAACAACTACCGCATGCGCTGCTTTTGCAGGGACGCCCCGGTCTGGGCAAACATGATTTTGCGGTGCAGCTGGCCCAGGCGCTACTGTGTGAGCAATCGCAGGAGGGTACCGCCTGTGGTAAATGCCATGGCTGCCATCTGTTCAACGTTGGCACCCATCCCGATCTTTCCTGCGTCGGGCTGGTGGAAGACGCCAGGAATATTACGGTGGACCAGATACGTGCGCTCGGCGACTTTCTGTCGCTGCGGCCCCATACGGCTACGCGCAAGGTGGTGATTATTTCCCCGGCCGATGCCATGAATCTCAATGCAGCCAACAGCTTGCTTAAATTGCTTGAAGAGCCGCCCCTCGGCAGCATGCTGCTGCTGGCCACCAGTCACCCGGCGCGTCTGCCTGCCACCATACGCAGTCGCTGCTCCCGTTTGTTGTTCAGACTCCCGGTGCCATCGGTGGGACAGGCCTGGCTGCAGGCCCGGCCAGAAATCAGAGACCCCGCATTGTTGCTGGATTTGGCTGGTGGGGCGCCGCTTTTGGCCGAATCCCTTGCTCGCAGCGAATTTCCTTCGACCCGGGTCAAATTGTTGCAGGACCTGGCAAGCTTGGCTCAGGGAAGGGAACATGCTGTCGCTTGCGCGGCACGCTGGAAAAGTCTGGGAACAGAGCAAGCACTGGGTTGGTTGCATGGCTTTGTCTCCGACCTGCTTAAAGTTTGCATGGGAGCACCGGCATCATCGTTGCTCAATCCGGAGGCCGTAACGCATGGAGAAACGATAAAAAATAAATATAAAATTAACGAGTTATACAGTTTTATTGATGCTATTCTTGAGAAGTATCGGCAACTCAACAGCCCGCTTGATGAATTGTTGATGCTCGAGGATATTTTGATACGCTGGGTTCGCTTGAGCCGACTACAATGAAAATGAACTGTAGTTCCCTATGAACGACAAAACCACCACACCCCATACCGCCGGCGCAGCCAAGACGGTCAAACCCTTGCCGGTTGCGGCGCGTCCGGGCGTTTTGTCCCTGACTATTAAGGACAAGAATGCCTTGTACGCGGCCTATATGCCGTTTGTGAAAGGCGGGGGCATCTTTGTGCCCAGCAACCGGCCGTACAAGCTGGGGGAGGAAGTATTCATGCTGCTCACGCTGATGGACAGCAAGGAAAAGATCCCTGTCGCCGGCCACGTGGTCTGGGTCACGCCAGCCGGGGCCCAAGGTAGCCGCACCGCTGGTATCGGCATCCAGTTCAGTGAAAAGGATTCGGGAATCGCACGCAACAAGATCGAAGGCATTCTGGCCGGCGCATTGAATTCCGACCGGCTCACGCACACGATGTAACGTGACGCCGCTCGTTGACTCCCACTGTCATCTCAATTTCGAACCCCTAAATGTCGGTCTGACAGACGTTCTTCAGCGTGCCCGCGATAACGGGGTAGGACACATGTTGTGCGTGTCGGTCACGCTGGAAACCTTTCCTGAGATACGCACACTTGCGCATGACCACGCGAACGTGTTCGCCTCGGTGGGTGTGCATCCCAATGAAAGAGAAGGGCGCGAACCGTCCGTGGAAGACCTGACCACACTCGCTAACGATGCGCGTGTAGTAGCCATTGGTGAAACAGGTTTGGATTATTATCGCAGGCAGGGCGACATGGCCTGGCAGCAGGAACGCTTTCGTTGCCACATCCGCGCAGCAAAAGAATCCGGCAAGCCCTTGATCATCCACACCCGCGATGCCGCCGCCGACACGTTGCGTATCATGCGTGAGGAAGCGGCGGGCGATATCGGCGGCGTCATGCACTGCTTCACGGAGAGCTGGGAGACCGCCCGCGCGGCGCTTGATCTCAATTTCCACATTTCTTTTTCCGGTATCGTGACCTTCCGTAACGCCGATGCCCTGCGCGAGGTCGCAAAACAGGTGCCGCAAGGACGTTTGCTGGTAGAGACCGATGCGCCTTACCTGGCGCCAATGCCGCACCGGGGTAAGACCAACGAACCGGCCTTTGTGCGCCATGTAGCCGAGTGTCTGGCGGATCTGCGCGGCACGACAATTGAGAGCGTGGCGGAAGACACTACGCGCAATTTCTTTTCACTTTTTAAAGGCGCGACAACCCAGGCTGTGCACGTCTGATGCAACATATCTCTGTCGCGACAGATTCAGACGCGTGAATCAATAATGAGAGACATGCATATGAGTAATTTGTGAATGAATCGCGCTTTGATCAGAATCGTTAAATAAGGTACAGTACAGAAGTTATTTACAAGCCGTCGTCCATAATAATGCCTGTCTGCGTAAAGCGGTTACTACCGCACTCTTCGCGGAGGGGCGGCGACAATAATCCGACTCATCGCAACAACCGCGCATCTGGCATTAGCAGTATCTGAATCGACGGCTGTTATACGCGTGAATCTAGCGCATGACACCCGGCGGGCCACTGTACATTAGGCTATAAATTCGGTCCGTGCGGCGGCAGCCAGGAGGCTTGATATGGCGACAACGCGCACAAAAGATAAAAAAACAAAAAGTATTCAGCCGGTGCAGCAGGGTATCAGCCTGCTCACGGAGCATGATATATATCTGTTCAAGGAAGGCAGGCACGTTCGTCTGTACGACAAACTCGGTGCGCACCTGCACACCGCTAATGGTGCCACTGGCGTCTATTTTGCCGTATGGGCCCCCAATGCGCGCCTGGTAGCTGTTGTCGGCGATTTCAATGGTTGGCGGTCCAATGCGCATCCCTTGATGGCGCGCGCAGACGATTCGGGGATTTGGGAAGGTTTCATCCCCGGCGTAACACGTGGCGCCCAATACAAATACCATCTGACCTCACACCAAAATAATTACCAGGTCGAAAAGACCGATCCCTTTGCCATCCATACAGAAACGCCACCTCGCACGGCTTCCGTCGTGTGGGACTTGGATTACCAGTGGGGTGATAAAACGTGGATGCAGGAACGGGGCAAAGCCAACGCCTTGAGCGCCCCCATGTCCATCTACGAAACCCATCTTGGGTCATGGAAGCGTGTCCCGGACGAGGACAATCGTCCATTGCGTTATAGCGAACATGCCTCGCAACTAACTGACTATGTCCGTGACATGGGCTTTACCCACGTCGAATTTCTTCCGGTCACGGAACATCCGTTTTACGGTTCCTGGGGCTATCAAACCACGGGCTATTTCGCACCGACGGCGCGTTACGGTGCGCCGCAGGAATTCATGCAGCTCGTCGACCGCCTGCACCAGGACGGTGTCAGCGTCATCCTCGACTGGGTGCCGTCTCATTTTCCCACGGATGAGCACGGGCTCGTTTACTTCGACGGCACATACCTCTTCGAGCATGCCGATCCCCAGCGCGGCTTCCACCCGGAATGGAAATCAAGCATATTCAATTACGGCCGTCATGAAGTACGCTCGATTCTGATATCGAGCGCGTTGTTCTGGATCGAGAAGTATCATATTGACGGTTTGCGTGTTGATGCCGTCGCCTCGATGCTCTATCTCGATTACGCGCGCAAGGATGGAGAATGGATACCAAATGAATACGGTGGCAAGGAGAACATTCACGCCATCCAGTTTCTGCGTGATCTTAACGAGGCCATTTATCGGGATCACCCTGACACGCAAACTATCGCTGAGGAATCCACTTCCTGGCCGATGGTGTCACGGCCAATCTACCTGGGTGGACTCGGATTCGGCATGAAATGGAACATGGGCTGGATGCACGATACGCTTGATTATTTTTCACGCGACCCGATCCACCGGAAGTATCACCACGACCAGCTTACGTTCAGCATCATGTATGCGTTTCACGAGAACTTCGTGCTGCCGATCTCGCACGACGAAGTGGTGTACGGCAAAGGCTCGCTTCTGGGCAAAATGCCAGGGGACGATTGGCAGAAATTTGCCAATTTGCGGTTATTGTTCGGTTACATGTACGGGCATCCCGGGAAGAAACTTATGTTCATGGGCAGTGAGTTTGGCCAATGGAATGAATGGAACCATGATCAAAGCCTGGACTGGCATCTGCTTGAGCAGACTCCGCATCAGGGTGTCCAGCACTGGGTCAAGGATCTTAATTATTTGTACCGGCGTGAGCCGGCGCTGTATTCGCGTGACTTTGATTCAAGCGGTTTCGAGTGGGCGGATTTGCACGACTGGGAAAACAGTACCATCAGCTTCTTCCGCAAGGGCGAAAACCCGGACGATGTGATACTGGTGGTGTGCAATTTTACGCCGGTTCCGCGCGCCAACTATCGTATCGGGGTTCCGCGAGGTGGGTATTGGCGCGAGCTGCTGAACAGCGATGCCACCCTTTATGGTGGTAGCGGGCAAGGCAATGTAGGTGGAGTGGAATCAGCAACGCTCCCGTGCCATGGCCACTATCACTCCGTCTCACTGACTCTGCCACCCCTGAGTGTTGTTTACCTGAAGGCGCCGGCTGCGCCTGATCGCTGAGCGGGACGATCATGGCCAAGACCCGGGCACCCCAGACGCCGATCTCCACCGACGTGTTGATGTGCGAGGTGGATCCCGCCGCCGGGATGGAAAATCGCTAAGGAGATTCTTATGTCGCACAATCCCTTGCTTTTATTGAGGTCGCTGGGTCAGAGCATCTGGCTCGATTACATTGAACGTGGAATGCTCGTCAGCGGCGAACTGGCACACCAGATTAAAAATGATGGTTTAGCCGGGGTCACGTCTAACCCGAGCATTTTCGAGAAGGCTATTACCGGTCATGAAGATTATGACGCGGATATCGCCCGGCTTGCGCGTTGCGTCGGCAATGTTACGGAAATATATGAAACCATAGTGATCGACGATATCGGTCACGCGGCCGACCTGTTCCTGCCGGTACACGAGCGAACTAAAGGTCGTGATGGGTATGTCAGCATCGAGGTATCACCGCATCTGGCCTATGAGACGGACAAGACGGCGAAGGAAGCCGTCCGTCTGTGGGAGAAACTGCACCGTCCCAATATCATGATCAAGGTGCCGGGAACTCGGCAGGGACTGCCTGCCGTCCAACAGCTCATCGCGAAAGGCATTAACGTCAACGTGACGCTGCTATTCGGTCTTGGCCGTTATCGTGAAGTGCTGGATGCGTGGATGAACGGCCTGGAAGAGCGTGACAGGGCTGGTTTGCCTCTGGCATCCGTGGCTTCGGTCGCCAGTTTTTTTCTCAGCCGCATTGATGTGCTGGTGGATAAACAGCTTGATTCACTCGCCGGCTCCGCTGAGAAAGAAACCGCTTCTCGTTTGCGTGGCGCCGCCGCCACCGCCTACGCGCGTCTCGCTTATCAGATTTACAAAGAAACACTAAAGTCTGATCGTTGGCTCCGGCTGGCAGGCCGTGGCGCGCAGTCCCAGCGCCTGTTATGGGCGAGTACCGCTACCAAGGATTCGGCCTACAGCGACGTTAAATATGTCGAGGCGCTGATCGGACCGGAAACGGTCAATACCCTGCCACCGGAGACGTTAAACGCCTATCGCAAGCATGGTGACCCTGCCCTGCGGCTGGAACAGGATCTGACGCAGGCTGCCGAGGTGCCTGCCAGGCTGACCAAACTGGGGATTGAATTGGAGGCTGTGGCACAAAAGTTGGAGGAGGAGGGCGTGAAAAAATTTATCGAGCCGTTCGACAAACTGCTTGCTTCACTCGAACAACGACGCCAGAAAATTGCCGCCAGGCAGCCTGTTTGAAATGTCATCACACCATGCCATTTGGTGTAGAGCGACAACAGGACGGCGAGTTTCGCCTCCGCTTGTGGGCGCCGGCCGCGCAGCGTGTAAGTGGAGCTGGGTGATTCAGTGTTCAGGCATCACACCACTGACACTCTTTACATTCGTATAATGTATATTATGTAAAATACTAAAAATAACCGCATACAGGCTTAAAGCACCTCACGGATTATTTGCCCCCTGCTCCAACCAGCTTGCCACGTAGTGATTTAACCCGCGTCGCCAGATTTTTCTTGTTCACGTCAGGCACATCTTTGAGCGCCTGTACCCGCTCGGGGTAATCCTTGGTCGCTGTTATCAGCTCATGCAGGATATCCGCGGCGCTGCTGCGGGTCAGACCGAAGGACTCACCGACACGGGCGACGCTGTAGCCGAGTCCGTGATCCGCGTCGATGTAAAACGGCAGCGCCGAGATCAGGTCATGCCGGTCCCAGGCGCGCATGGGGGTGGGATCGAATACCGGCGATACGCGAAGCTTTTCCGGCCCGCCCAGGAAGGCCAGGTTTTCCAGATGCAGGTCGCCGTTGCCGGTAAGCAACGCCATCAGAAAGCGCCGGTAAACCTCGAGTCGCGCCGCCGCAGGATCGATATTGGTGATTTCAGCCAGTTTCAGCAGCATCACTCCCACGCCTTCGATCTCGGCATCCGTCATGGTGCGCACCTGTTGTTGACCGGTGGCGTATACCGAGAAAAAGCTTTCCATGGCGATCGGATTGCCGGTTGGAGCGCGGTCGAAGCGTTCTACGGCCAGTACAGACAGGCCATCGATCGTAGCGCGCCAGTGGCGCGGGACTTCAAAACCCAGTTCACGGTGCAGATCCAGGCACAGGGCCTCCAGTGCCATCAGGCCACGATACTGCGGGTCCTCAACCTTCATAACCACGTCCACGTACGGATTACCGTCGATAGCACGGGTCCCGGGCTCGGCCAGGCTGCCGTCCCAGGAGTTCTTATCCGGGATGGCCACCAAGAGCTTGGGGATTTGGCCTCCCACCGAGGGTGTGGGGCCGATCAGCCGCATGATATCAATCGTTTCATCACTGAATTCCTGGCTCGCGCCCTCCTTCAGGAATTTCCAGAATTCCGAGCGTGAACCGACCCGTTTTTTGGGCGCGTCCTTGTCGGCATAGGTTTCCAATGCCACGCGATCGTTCGGAAATACGTCGATATGACCGATGCCGTTATGCCCTGTGAGCATCAATAATTCCCATTCTGTTTCAAATCCTTGAGCGGGAGAATTCAAGCGTTTTGCGAGCAGACTGGTATACAGCCGTCGCTGGATGTTATTAGTGTTGCGACCCGGGATCAGGGCCATCAGCCGCGGCAACAACGGGAGGATCTCGGTGGACTGGTGCACAAAGGGCCGATCGCGCCACAGCAGCGGCGGCAGTAACAGCGAAAGGCCGGCGATGTCACCGCTCTGTTCAAGGAATTCCGGTGCGTAGGAAAAGCGCATCTCGCGATCGGTCGCCACGAGATTGCCCACCTTGCGGGGCTCAGCGGCGGTGCGGGCCCACACCGCCGCGTAGCGGTCGGTCATGTGAAGAAACGGCCCTGCTGGATGCGTGCGAGCTGGTCATCGTCCGGCACCACGGCCAGTTTCAAGCCCACAACGCGTGCCAGGCGGTCGATGAGTGTGAAGTCGGCGGTACCGCGGCTCTTCATGCGGCTTAGGGTTTCAGGGCGCAGCCCGGCGAGTCTTGCCAGCTCCTTCTCCTTGAGCTTCCTGGCCTCAGCGGCGAGAAGAATGGCGTTGAGGGTTGACCGTACCGGATCAGAATTGTCTTGAGATTTAATATTGATCATATAATCAATATAAATCATAAATTGATTTATATGTCAATATTTATGCAAATATGATTATATAGTCAATAATTAATGAAACTTAAGAAGCAGAAACTTTTATGTATAATTTCAATTAGTTATATAAATTAACTAATTATGAACATTAATAAATTCTTTAGGTTTTATTCAAGGCTTTAATGCCTGCCCCGTCAGTTCCTGTCGAATCTCTCGCAGCCGGGCTTTGATCCGTGTGGAATTCTCGACCCCCATGCGAATCATGATTTTCTGCCCCCCTGACAGCTCTTCAAGCGCGGGATCGGCGAACAGGTGCATGACTTTGGGTCGAACCAGTTTGATCCGCCCAGGAATCTCCGGCGCGGCGAGCAGATCGTCAATCGTATCCACCAGCCGATCGTTGAAGTAACCCTTGGGGTATCCGAGGTTTATGTATTCCTGTTGAAACAGCGGGTAGAAACGCGTGTATACCGCCACCAGCTTTTTGGCGTCCACAGCATCGGCCAACAATACATAAGACTTGTAGCGCCGGTAATTATCGGGACTGGTAAGATAGTCTTCACCCTCCCCGGTCGCGAGGAACTGCCCCGCCACCGGCTTTAACAGCCGATAACGCAGGGGTGCTTGCTTGCGCGGCAGGTTATCTACCGTTACCACGAAGCGCCGTACGGCTTCCTTCACATCGAAAAATTCCTGAACCGCTTTTTGGCCGAAAAAGCCTGTGAGCGCATCAAGCAAGGCATCATCACTGCTCTCCAGGGTTGTCGGCAGCGGCTTTTCCGGCGCCGGCGCTTCTTTAATCGGATGGCGTATCTGCGGCTCGGGTTCAGGCATTGGCTCAGCCGGCGCGATAGTCGTTGGTGGGAGTGGCAGTTCCTTCTGCCCCATTTGCCAGTAATAAAAACCCGCGGCAAATCCACCCAAAACCAGCAATACCACCAGCCACATTGTTTTTTTCATAGGCGAAATAAATGCTGTGCGCTAAAGGTTTTTTTCATCGGCAAGAAAACATATCTTACGATGTGCTGAATAAGAACCCAAGAGCTATATGTAACCTGTTTCGCGAGTCCGCAATCCTGGCTCAAAGCTCGGGGCCCTTCTCATGACCACAAAAAGCACGCGGCCGGAGCGCTCCTGCAATCGCTCCGGCCCCGTGACTGCCAGTGCAACAGATTATTCGGCGAAGTCCAACCGCTCCTGTACCATTTTGATGCCGGTCGCGGCGCAGGCCTCGTCCTTCTCGCCGCCGGGGGCGCCGCTGACACCTACTGCCCCGATCAGTGAACCACCTGCGCGAATCGGCAAGCCGCCTTGCAGTAACAGGATGCCCGATATTTCGTTCAGCTCGGCCCGAATCTCGCCACGGTTCTTGATAAAGTCCAGCGTGCTGATGCCCGACATCACAACAGCACTTGCTTTGCGTTGGGCGATTTCGATGGCATGGCGGGATACGTATACATCGCGCAATACAACCTGCGGATCACCTGCTCGATCCACTACCACAACGGCCGTGTTATATCCCTTTTTGCGACAGTCATTCAATGTTTGATTGGCGATATCGCGCGCGAGGTCGAGCGTCATCAGTTTAGTATTCAGCACATCCGCTGCCTGGACCGGTAAAGACAGCATTGCTCCCAGCAGCACAGGCACGAATAATTTTATTTTCATGATGATTTCTCCAGATGGTCTAATCGGTCAGAAAAGGCGTCGCGACGTGTGTCTCGCTCCTGCAAAGAGACGCACAGATAATAGAATTATTCCTCGTCAGTCCAGCGATGTATCACACCGCTTTCAGTTTGTGTGCACCACAGATGTCGCATGGTGGGAGTTCGTCTAAATCCTCCGCCAGGACAATACGCGTGCGGCAACCTTTGCACTCATACATTCCGGCCGCGTGTACTTTTGGCGGCGGAGGCGTGATTTTCGTGATGGTGGGTCCGGCGCCAACATACTCCAGGCTGCCGCAGTTATCGCAGGGAGGCAGTTCCCGATAGGTTTGTGAAAAGATTGAACCCTGCCCGCAGCGCTTGCATTCATAACGGCCGATGGGATATTCAACAATTTCGCTGGTTGCTTGAATCTCCTTCCTGGCCTCGGCCAGCGCCATCAACACCTCTTCACCCAGCCGCTTGGCACGTGCCTCGGCAGTTTTTGCTTCCATGACAGCCCTTTTCATTTCGCGGGCTAATTCTTTGGCCCGCTCTTGCGCCGATGACATTGTTTCTTCCTTGTTGGTTCTGCGTGAAAGCAGGCTTTCCCACGTTGCCTGGGATGATTTCCATCCGTTTATCCATGGTTTTCGACACATGGTCGGATGTCTTTAAGCTCATATTACTTTGTCATGTCACTATAACAGACGCAACCTACGCTGATTGTGAATACGTCGCGGCACCAGGGAAGAGACCCATGATCTCATGACGAGTTCATGCCATTCGTGACAGGAGAACGACATGCATAAAGGACAGGCCGCCGATACCGGGTTTCCCGGGATTGCATTTGCCATCTTGCCAAATACCGGCGAGACCGTTGCGATTCGCTACGGTGAGCGCATCTATTACCGGGTTGACTCTGTCAAATCAGCCGACGAGCTTAATGCCATGTACGGCGTCACACCGTGCCAGGCCAATGCAGCTTTGGCCTGTGCGTTGGCAGGTTGGAAAATATCAATGTCGAATTCATAATCCCATGACGCGCGTGGTAATACTACCCAATTCGTCTGCAAGATATAGCCGGAGGCTTATGCGGCCTGTTCCATGGCCCGGGAATATTTTCCATCACGCGCCAGGCCGTTTAACTGACAACGCTTCAGGAGCATCTTCTGCGCAGTGGTCACATTGCCTTCCTGTCCTTTCCAAGCCGCCAGTACCGGCGCTTGCAGCGCTCGTCCGTAAGAGAAACTGACCTGCCACGGCTGCGAACCCATGGCGTTCATGGCATTTAGGTGGTCGGTGGCATCCTCGGCGCTCTGTCCGCCGGACAGAAACACGATGCCCGGCACTGACGCCGGCACGTAGCGTCTGAGGCAGCGGAGTGTGGCCTCGGCCACCTGTTGCACGCTGACCTGTTTCGGACACTTCTTGCCGGGGATCACCATGTTCGGTTTGAGCAGCATGCCGTCAAATACCACGCGGTGGGCGTCCAGTTCGGTAAACACGGCTTCCAACACCTGCGCAGTCACGGCTTCGCAGCGCTCGATGTCGTGCGCGCCGTCCATGAGCACTTCCGGTTCCACGATTGGCACAAGATCGATCTCCTGGCACAGGGCGGCATAGCGCGCGAGGCCATGGGCATTGGCGCGGATGGCGAACGCCGACGGGATGTCGCGTTCATCGATATCGATTACGGCGCGCCACTTGGCGAACCTCGCGCCCAGTTGCTTGTACTCGGCGAGTCGTTCACGCATCCCGTCCAGACCTTCGGTGACCCTGTTGCCCGGGTACAGCGCCAGCGCCTTGGCTCCCTTGTCCACCTTGATTCCGGGAACGATGCCGCGGTTCGACAGCAGCTTGGCAAAGGGTGTGCCGTCACGGGTGCTTTGGCGCAAGGTTTCGTCAAAGAGAATGACGCCGCCGATATAGCGCTCAATTCCCTCAGCGGTAAACAGGATTTCGCGGTAACGCCGCCGATTTTCCTCGGTGGACTCGACCTTGATCGAATCGAAGCGTTTCTTGATCGTGGGGCTGCTTTCATCCGCTGCCAATACGCCTTTTTGCTTCGCCACGATGGTGTTTGCCGCTGACTTGAGTAGGTCGATGTTCATTGGCTTAACCCTCCAACAAAATGATCTTCCGGGTTATTTCAAAAGCGGATGATCCTTCGGCAATTGATGGGAGTACCAGATGGCAAGTTTGTGCCGCATGGATTGTTGCGAGACCTGATCTTCCGGTAACGCCTGGATAAGCTTATCGTGAACCAGCAACCGGTAGATAAACAGGATTTTCTCACTGGCCGAATCCGTTGGCTCAAACACAACGGCGCCCCGCTCCTCACCATATTTCATACCGGCGGGAATTGCGCCTTTGACCAACTCCGCCTCATGTTTCAGTTTCTTCATGGCCATCCCGGTAATTCAGTTGCCTGTTTGCGCACAATACCCTGACCGGCGGTCCTTGCCGGGGAAGAACAATCGGCTAGGCTCAATAGGCAAACACAAGGAAGTCCCATGCGCCTGATAGTACTCGCCTTCACTGCCGCTGTCTCCGCCACAAACACCTTTGCAGCGGATCTGACAGCACCGCTGCATACTCGCCCCCTCACGGTGAAATGTGCGCCCACGATCCACGCCTGGGTCGAGATAGACGCGGAGAGTATCCGCTCACGCGAACCTGCCAATACCGAAAAGAAAAAACGCGTGCAGTTCAATCTGATCGATTCAATGGCCTATCGTGGCGATTCCGTGCTGTGCAACTATGCCACCCGTCGGCGCGACGTGGCTACCTCCTACTCCCTCCGCTGCCTGCAGCCACGCAAGGAACGTGGCTACAAGCATGCTTATTCCTGTCATTGAGGCGAAAAAAAACTCCCACCCTCACGGGTGGGAGCTGAAAAAATAACAGCCTGCGAATGCGCAGCCGTTATGTCTTATTTCCCTTCAACAGGACATATAGCGATACCAGGAACATCACGAGCAGGGATTCCAATCCCGACATAACGTGGACCTTGGAGAGCGTGAAGCTGATATCACCCCAATACATCGTGTACATAACGACGAGCATTACGGGTATCAGCAGCATTGCGCCCACGCGCGTCAGCTTGTCATCCATAAAACTACCTGACAGCACCAGGACACCGCCGACAATTTCCGCGATTACGAGAATCAAACCCACCATGTGCGGCACATTTATCGCCGTCGCGAAGCCGGTGAGATTCATGAAATTGCCGATACCATGAATCACAAACACGCTGCCCAATGCGATGCGCAGCAGCCAATGCCCATAGGGTTTGAAGTCATCGAGAAAACTAAACATGAGGATCTCCTTAGGAGTACTTGATGCTGCTAACAATAGCCACGCTTTGGCGCGGCGCCAGAAAATTATTTTATGGGCTTTTTCTGCCGATATGAGCGGCGAATGTAACAGGCATTCAGCCAGTTAGGTGCCACTGTCCAGCGAACTATACTAATAGGTAATCATTAAAAGGGAACAAACAGGGGATCCCTGTCACGACCGGCCATCGTGAAGGTGAGGAATTTATATTATTTTGGCCGCGTAGCTTGCCATCGCCCCGCCTTACTCTCGCCGCACACAATCGTCTTCTTATTTCTGAGCCTGCTCCGGACTGGCATCGACATTTCCTGTCATGTCTACCGCCGCCGTTGTCAGGCGCTGGCGTCGGCTTTCCGTCTCCAGAGGCGGCAGGAAACTGGCGAGCAAGCCGATAATGGGCAGAAACGCACACACGTGAAACATGAGCTGGATGCTGGTGGCATCGGCAAATTCTCCCAGCACCGCCGCGCCGATGCCCCCCAGGCCAAAGGCAAGGCCGAAGAACAAACCGGCGACGGTGCCGATCCGGGAAGGCATCAGCTCCTGTGCGTAAACCACGATGGCCGGAAACGCAGACGCGAGAATGAAACCGATGGGGACGCTGAGTACACCGGTCCAGAACAGATTGGCATACGGCAGCAGCAAGGTGAACGGCAGTACCCCGAGGATCGAAACCCAGATCACTGCCTTGCGTCCAAAGCGGTCGCCGAGTGAACCTCCCGTGATAGTGCCAAGGGCGACGGCGCCGAGAAACACGAACAAATGGATCTGAGCGCTTTGTATCGAAACCTGAAACCGGTCGATCAGATAAAAGGTGTAATAGCTGGTCATGCTGGCCATGTAAAAGAATTTCGAGAAGATCAATGCGATCAACACGACAATGGCCAGTTTCACCTTCGCGCGCGGCAGCGCGGCCGGTGCCCCGCCCTTTTCAGTGTGGGGCTTCATTCGCGCCAGTCCGTGATCCTTGTACCAGCGCCCCACGTGTATCAGCAGGAACATCCCGAGCAACGCCGCGATCGAAAACCAGGCGACGCTGGACTGCCCATAGCGCAGAACAATAAAAGCCGCGAGCAGCGGACCAATGGCGGAGCCGGCATTGCCGCCCACCTGAAACAGCGATTGTGCCAGCCCGTGCCGGCCGCCCGAGGCCATGCGCGCGACGCGCGAGGATTCGGGGTGCAGCACCGCCGAGCCAATACCGATCAGCGCCGCTGCCAGCAGTAACGCCGTGTAATTGTGGGCATAGGCCAGCAGCACCAGCCCCATCAGCGTAAAGCCCATACCGCTTGCCAGCGAGTACGGCAGCGGTTTACGGTCGGTGTAATAGCCGACCATTGGCTGCAGCACCGAGGCGGTGAATTGAAACGTGAACGTCAGCACGCCAATCTGGCCAAAGTCGAGGCCGTAATTACGCTTCAGCATGGGGTATATCGCCGGCAGCAGCGATTGCATCATGTCATTCAGCAAATGGCACACGCTGATGGTGGCCAGAATGGGAAACGCCGTTTTTGCGGCTGTGGGGTCGCCGTCGCCGGCGTTAGTCGTGCTCACATGGGCGCATGAATTTTACTGACGAAATCCTAACATAAAGTCAGGCACAGGGCTTTTCAGGCCGGTCGCTGCGCTCACGCAACCAAAAATTGATAAAGAAGGGAACCGGAATTATCGGGCCTTCTGCAACCGGCCCGGCGCCTGCTTTGCCTGCTCTTGTTTTGCCTGCTCTTCCTGACTGCGCAAGTAATCTTCGTAGCTGCCGCCGAAGTTCTTCACGCCCTGCGGGGTCATCTCGATGATGCGCGTGGCCAGGGATGAAACGAATTCACGATCGTGACTGACGAAAATCAGCGTGCCGGGGTATTTCTCCAGCGCATTGTTAAGCGACTCGATGGATTCCATGTCCAGGTGATTGGTGGGCTCGTCCATGACCAGCACATTGGGCTGCTGCAGCATCAGCTTGCCGAACAGCATGCGTCCCTGTTCACCGCCGGACAGCGCCTTGGTCGATTTCTTGATTTCATCCTGGGAAAACAACAACCGCCCAAGGACGGCGCGGATGGCCTGTTCGTCGTCGCTGGGTTTTTTCCATTGGTTCATCCAGTCGAGCAGAGACATCTCCCTGGAAAAACCAGCGGCATGGTCCTGCGCGTAGTAGCCCGGCGTGGCATTTTCCGACCACTTAACCGTGCCGCTCTCGGGGGCAAGTTCACCGACCAGGGTGCGCAGCAGCGTGGTCTTGCCAATACCGTTGGGACCGATGATGGCCACGCGCTCACCAACCTCGACCGACAGGTTAAGTCCTTTAAACAGCGGCGTCGTGCCATAGCCCTGACTCATTTTCTTTACTTCCAGCGCCAGGCGGTAAAGCCGCTTGGCCTGATCAAAACGCAGGAATGGATTCTGCCGGCTTGACGGCTTGACCTCGGCGAGTTCGATCTTTTCGATCTGGCGCGCGCGCGAAGTGGCCTGCTTGGCCTTGGAGGCGTTGGCGGAGAAACGACTGACGAAGGTCTGAAGCTCGGCAATCTGTGCCTTCTTCTTGGCGTTGTCGGACAGCAGCTGATTGCGCACCAGGGTAGCAGCGGTCATGTATTCGTCGTAGTTGCCGGGATAGACGCGCAGCTCGCCGAAATCCAGGTCAGCCATGTGCGTGCACACGCCGTTCAGGAAGTGCCGGTCGTGCGAGATGATGATCATGGTGCTGTTGCGTGCATTGAGCACGTCTTCCAGCCAGCGGATGGTGTTGATGTCGAGATGGTTGGTGGGCTCGTCCAGCAGCAGGATGTCCGGATCGGCGAACAGGGCCTGTGCCAGTAGCACGCGCAGCTTCCAGCCCGGCGCCACCGCGCTCATGGAGCCAGTATGCTGCTCCAGCGGGATGCCAACGCCGAGCAGCAATTCGCCGGCGCGCGCCTCGGCGGTATAGCCGTCGAGTTCAGCAAACTTGTGCTCCAGATCGGCTACCTTCATGCCGTCTTCCTCGCTCATTTCCGCGAGGCTGTAAATACGGTCGCGCTCCTGTTTTACACGCCATAACTCAGCATGGCCCATGATCACGGTGTCGAGCACCGTGTAGTTCTCAAAGGCAAATTGGTCCTGGCGCAGCTTGCCGAGGCGCTCGTTGTTGTCGACCGACACGTTGCCCGAGCTTGGTTCCAGGTCGCCGCCGAGGATCTTTATCAAGGTCGACTTGCCGCTGCCGTTAGCGCCGATCAGGCCGTAGCGGTTGCCGTTGCCGAATTTGAACGAGATGTTTTCAAACAGGGGCTTGGCCCCGAATTGCATGGTGATGTTGGCGGTGGTAATCAAGACACTATTCCAGTGAAAAAGTTATAGCCAATATTAAAATTGTTTAACGTCCGCGCTTGCTGCCATCTTCGAACAATGCCGGCACCTCGCGCTTGGCGCGGTGCTCGACAGGCTTCTTGGAAGCCTGCGGGCGGGAATGTGTTGCCGGTTGATACGTCCGGGGCGGTGAACCATGGCGGCGATGATCGTTATCGATGATTTCCGGCGCGCGGCGGTTGCCATCCACCTCTCCGCGCGGGGCGTGGCTATTGGCGTGATGCGCCGCAGCGGGTCGGGCAGGCGGCTGCGAATGTGAACGCGGTCCGCCGGAACGTGCCGGTTGGTGCGTTGACGAACGTGGGCCGCCACCACCATGTGAACGCGAATTCGATGGCGGGCGCTGACCATCGGCGCGGGCATGCGTACGCGACGACGGCTGATGACGGCGATGCTCGCCGCCCTGGCGTTGGCCTTGCGGTATGCCACCGCCGCGTTGGCCTCGTCCATGACTGATCGGCTCAGCCTTGATCGACGAATTCGGCTCGAAGCTCTCTATCGTTACCTTCGGAATATCACGCTGGAGCAGGCGCTGGATGTCACGCAGGTACTCATGTTCATCCACGCACACGAGCGAGACCGCCTGGCCTTCCTTGCCGGCACGGCCGGTGCGGCCGATGCGATGCACGTAATCTTCCGGCACGTTGGGCAGTTCGTAATTCACGACGTGCGGCAATTGGTCGATGTCCAGTCCGCGTGCGGCGATGTCGGTTGCTACCAGCACCCGCACTTCGCCTTTTTTGAAATCCGCCAGGGCCTTGGTGCGTGCGCTCTGGCTCTTGTTGCCGTGAATGGCAGAGGAACTGATACCGTCGTCTTCCAGCTGATCGGACAGACGATTGGCGCCGTGCTTGGTGCGGGTGAACACCAGCACCTGCTTCCAGCCCTGCGAATGGATCAGGTGTGACAGCAATTCGCGTTTGCGTACGCGATCCACCGGATGGTAGACCTGCGCCACGAGTTCGGCGGCAATTTTGTGGCGCTCCACTTCGATCAGCACGGGCGCATTCAACAGGCCATCAGCGAGCTGCTTGATTTCATCGGAGAAGGTGGCGGAGAACAGCAAGTTCTGGCGCTTTTTGGGCAGTAGCGCGAGGATCTTGCGGATATCACGTATGAAGCCCATGTCGAGCATGCGATCGGCCTCGTCCAGCACCAGAATTTCAACCTGAGACAGATTCACTGTCCTTTGGCCGACGTGGTCGAGCAAACGCCCCGGTGTCGCCACCAGGATGTCCACGCCACGGCGCAGCGTGTCGATCTGAGGGTGAATGCCGACGCCGCCGTAGACCACGGTGGACTTGAGCGGAACATGCTTGCCATAGGTGCGCACGCTCTCCTCGACCTGTATGGCGAGTTCACGCGTCGGGGTCAGAATTAGCGCGCGGATCGTGCGATGCGCACCCGGTGGCTGGGAGTTGAGGCGTTGCAGCAGCGGCAAAGTGAAACCGGCGGTCTTGCCAGTGCCAGTCTGCGCGCCGGCGAGAATATCCTTGCCCTCGAGAATGACGGGGATGGCCTGCAACTGAATGGGGGTGGCTTGGGTATAGCCCTTTTCGGACACAGCACGAAGTAAATCGGCCGACAGGCCGAGAGTTGAAAATGACATAACGAATGGTTGCTCCTGGAGGGCCTACCCACAATTAATGGGCCGGTCTAGGCGCTACCTAAATATAAGATGAGATGTTCGAGGTGAACCGAGATGGATGACCACGAAGGGATCGGTGCAGACCGGTGTGCGCCGATGGACGTATTGTAGCAGGGTTCGCGGGGAAACGGGTAATCCTGATGAGATGAACTAGTAGTGCGGGGGTGGTTTTTCATCCTCCTGTTGGATGACCATCGAGGGCGCGAGGCCTGAGAGTCGGGATTTCACTGCCTCCAGCTCTTTCGTCAAGCGGTCGATCTCCCGCTGTTGACGCGTCACCACCTCGTTCAGGTCCTGGAGGGTCTTGTCCTGAAACGCGACACGCACTTCCAATTCAGTTAGTCGTTCGTTCATTCACTTATTCGACACAATAGTCACCAACACGGAAGCGTCCTCCATTCCTTTGAGAGCGTGCTGATCGCCCCCCGCGAGATACACAAACTCACCGGCTCGCAGCATTTGTTTTCGCCCTTGCGAGGTGAATTCAACTACGCCTTCGAGACACTGTACCGTGATCTCGCCGTGCACCTTGTGCTCGGCGAATTCGTTGCTTTTGAGGAGGATATATCGAAAGACCTGGAGATGGGGGGTTTTCACGAGAGTAACCGAAATGGCCTCCTTCAATTTCTTGCCAAGTGGTCGAATATCAACAATCTCGCCGGATGCTGCATGATGAAGTGCCATGAGTTTTCTCCAGAAGACCTTTTCCTGTATGCAAGGGACAGCTTGCCCCGTTTTCAGGTTTTGATCAAATTAATTGTGGCAGACCGTCCCCCGATACCGGTAGTGCATCTTGAACGCCCGGCAATCTATCAGGAGGCACGGCGCGATTTGTCTCGGAGATATTGCGCACCGAGTGGCGATTGGGAGAACACTTATGGCGTTGGCAGATGTTTGCGGTGACGCCAAAAGTGGCTCATCAGCGGCTTGACGCTGGTTCCGTGAACGAGAATGGAAAGCGATACCGCAATCAGCGTCAATTGGATAAGTTCCAAGGCCAGATCTTCGGGGAGACCGTGTTGTATGGCATACATCATGTAGTACAGCGAGCCTATGCCGCGTACTCCGAACCAGCCCACCATGCCGCGCATCGGCCACGAAGTACGGGTACCCAACAGGCTGGCGAGGACGCTGACCGGGCGCGCCACCATAAACAAAAACAGCGCGAGTCCCACCGCCCGCCAGCTCCAGGAATCGAGAAATAGCGTGCCACCGATCAGCAGGACGAGCATCAATTCCGAGAGTCTTTCCAGATGCTCCTTGAATACCAGCGATCCTCCGCTGACGCTCGGTGGCGATTCGATGCCAGGAACCGCGTTTGCAGCTTCGGGTATTATTCCGTCGGTTTGCGGCCGATCCGGAAAATCCCGATTGGCGCCGGCGAGTTTACGTTCGGTCTGGCGCAGCGCAACGGCAGCGAAAAATACCGCCAGAAAACCCCACGCATTGATCAGTACGCTCAAGCCGTAGACCACACCGATCAGGCCGAGTCCGAGGAAGTCGTCCATAAGCGTGTGCTCGTTTGGCTTGCTGCGCAGCATCCATCCCAAACGGCCCAGTGCGGCGCCAGAAATGATCCCAATGGCGATTCCCGCCACCGTGGCCCACAGCACATCGACCAGCGCCCAGCGCAGGCCGGATTCACCGAGCTCGTGCAGTCCGAGCAATCCCATCCCCAGCATCACAAACGGAAAAGCGCTACCGTCATTCATGCCCGCCTCGCAGGTCAAGGTGAAGCGGAGCTGGTCGCGGTCACCCGGATGACGGATCTGGACATCGGTTGCTAACACCGGATCGGTGGGTGCCAGGATCGCGCCTAGCAGGACGCCGGCGCCCAGTGGCAGACCGAGCAGATAATAAGCGAAAGCAGCGACCATCCCGACGCTGACCGCCATGGATACAGACGCCAGCAGAATCGGTGTACGCCAGCGGGCGAAGCTTACCGGCACGGGCATTTTGATGCCGGCTGAAAACAGCGAAATCAGCACAGCCACCTCGGTCAGCACTTCCAACAGCGCCGATTCCTTAAGCGGATTGAAGTGAAATACATTGAGCGCCATAGGTCCGACCAGCAGTCCCACCGCCAGATAGATAATGGCTGGTGTGACCGGCAGGCGCTTGAGTATCGAAGCAGTCAGGCCCCTGGCGAGCAACAGGCCGCCCACGAGCAGAAACCATTGCGCATTAGTCATTATTTGTACCGTTCATTGATGTGCCAACCCGCGCAAGAAGCGGAGTCAGCACCATTCCTATTCATGCAAGTGTAGGCGCCAACTCGTTAACGGTTTGCGGCGCGTACATCCTCACTTCGACCGAGTGTTCTTGGCGGTCATCAACCAGAGGAATGGTCTGGTCGTGTCGTTCAACGCCGTCCACCGTGACACGCATCTCACCGATCTTCGCATTATCGGCACCCTGCGTTTGCGAGACGATGATATGGTAGACCGTTTCCCGATACCGGTAATGCATCTTGAATGCTTTCCAATCCGCCGGGAGGCACGGCGCAAAATGCAGTTTGTCCACTTCCAGCCTCAAGCCAAGGAGCGATTCCACGATCAGCCGATACATCCAGCCAGCCGAGCCCGTGTACCAGGTCCAACCACCGCGGCCGGTGTGTGGCGCGAGCGCATAGACATCGGCGGCGGCAACGTAGGGTTCGACTTTGTAGGTCGCCACTCCCGCCGGAGTTTTTCCATGGTTTACCGGGTTGATCATGGCCAACAGTTCCCAGGCGCGGCGGCTGTCGCCTAATCGGGCAAACGCCATGGCCGCCCAGATCGCCGCATGCGTGTACTGCCCGCCATTCTCGCGCACGCCCGGGACGTATCCTTTTATATAGCCGGGATTCAACGGCGACTTGTCGAACGGTGGATCCAATAGTTGGATCAGCGCTGAATCGCGGCGTACGAGGTGTTGATCCACCGCTTCCATGGCCAGGCGCGCGCGCTGGACATCGCCCGCCCCGGATAAAACCGCCCAGCTCTGCGAAATTGAATCAATCCGGCACTCGGGGTTGGCAGCCGACCCCAGCGGTGTGCCGTCGTCGAAGTAGGCGCGGCGGTACCACGCGCCATCCCAACCATGCTGCTCGATATTCTGGCGCAGCTGAATCCCCTCCTCTTGGCAACGTTCGGCGAAGGCGGGATCATCCCGCAGGCGCGCCACCTTGGCGAACTGCTTGAGCACTTCACTCAGGAAAAAACCCAGCCAGACGCTCTCGCCTTTACCGTGATTGCCCACCAGGTTCATGCCATCGTTCCAGTCACCGGTGCCCATGAGCGGCAGGCCGTGCTCGCCAAATCGGAGCCCCCTCTCGATGGCTCGCACACAATGCTGGTACAGACTGGCCGCCTCGCCAGAACGGCCGGGCAGATCATAATAAGAGTCGTCCTCGGCGTTGACCGGGGGACCTTCGAGGAAATGAACGGATTCATCCAGCACCCCGGTGTCGCCGGTCGTCAGCACATAGCGGCACGTCGCCAAGGGCAGCCACAGGTAATCATCCGAACAATGCGTACGCACGCCACGTCCCGACGGCGGATGCCACCAATGCTGGACATCTCCTTCCTGGAATTGCCGGCTCGCACACAGCAGCAGTTGCTCGCGTACGCGTTGCGGCTCGGCGTGGATCAGCGCCATCGTGTCCTGCAATTGATCGCGAAAACCAAAAGCGCCCCCCGACTGGTAATATCCACTGCGCGCCCAAAGACGGCATGCCAGTGTCTGATACAAAAGCCAGCCGTTGGTCAGCACGTTGAGGGACGGCTCGGGTGTTTCCACCTGCACCGCGCCGAGCGTGTGGTTCCAGTATTGGTAAACCGCGTCGAGCGCGGCGCGCGCCACAGCGGGTCCCCGGTAGCGTTGCACCAGGTGGCCGGCCGCAATGGCGTCCCGCCCTACGCCAAGCCTGTAGATAATCTCACGTTCTTGTCCGTCGGCCAGTTCGAAGCTGACCTGAATCGCGGCACAGGGATCGAGGGCTGCCCCCAACTTGCCGGAAAGCCGCGCGCGATTCATCGCGGCCGGGTGCTTGAGCGTGCCGTTGCGTCCGAGGAATTCAGTGCGATCGCAAGTTATCGTGCGGGTCGTGTCGTCCACGTCGAAAAACGCCACCCGTTCGGAATACTCCGTGCTGTAGGGGTTGCGCGCGTAAATCGCTCCGTTGCCGAGATCGATTTCAGTGGTCACGTGCATGGCTGATTTCGGACGTAAATCTCCCAGCACCCACTCCACGTAACCGGTCGCGGAAAGCTTGCGCGGTTGGCCCGACGCGTTGCGCACTTTCAGCACAGCGAACTTGATCGCGGCGTCCACGGCCACGTAGACCGTCAGCTCCGAGCGAATGCCACCCTCGGTATGCTCGAAGACACTGTAACCGAATCCATGGCGGGTCACGTAATCACCGGCTCCGCGGCTGGGCAGCGGCGTGGGCGACCAGAAATGGCCGCTGTCTTCGTCGCGCAGGTAAAAGGCTTCTCCGCTGGCATCGCTCACCGGGTCGTTGTGCCAGGGCGTGAGGCGGAACTCATGGGCGTTCTCACTCCAGGTATAGGCCAGGCCGTTCTCCGAGATGACGCTTCCAAAGTGCGGATTCGCCAGTACGTTCACCCACGGTGCCGGCGTCACTTGTCCGGGCGCGGTGGTAATGACGTATTCGTGCCCATCACGGGTAAATCCCCCCAGCCCGTTGAAGAGGATCAGATCGCGGCGCGGCAACTTGGTGACGATCGGGCGTTCGCCGCGCTGACGGCGGGTAGGCTTGAGACGTGGAACCCGCACTTCCGCCGGGCCACGGCGGTCGATCTGTTCCGCCAGCGTTCCCCGGTTGTCGGTAAAAATGGCGCGCGCCACCGATTGCAGCAGGATGCGGTCTTCGTTCGATATCTGCTCGGCCGGTCGCACGAAGATGCCGCCACGCCGATCGATCACGTGCGCTTCGACGCCCGCGGCGATCAGCCCCATGATTTGTTCCTGGAGCAGTTGCCGGTAACCGGCACGGTCTTCGTTCCAGATCACCAGATCCACGGCCAGTCCCTTCAAGCGCCAGTACGCGTGGGCCTGTACCAGTTGACGTACCAGATCGATGTTGGCCGGATCGCCGATCTGCAGCAACACGATCGGCAAATCGCCGGAAATGGCATAACCCCACAGACCGGATTGGCCGCGGCGGTTCTTGATGAGTACAGCGGCGTCGGCGCGCAACGATGAATTCGCATAGATGACGGAGCTGGCGAGGTGTCCATAGAGTTGCGCGTCGGCTTCGGTGGCATTGATTTGCCGCAGTACTACCTGGGCGTGGGACCATGCCAGATCGAAGACGCGATCCGCGAGTCGTCGATCCTGGTATTTTTCGACCAGGCTTAACGCGGCGTCGCGGGTTTCGCCGATGCCGGAAACCATATCGATCGTTGCCGATTCGTCCGGATCGAGTGTTATTCGACAACGGATGGCGACAATCGGATCCAGCACTGAGCCGTGACTGCCCGAGAGTGCGGCCGATCCGCTCAAGGCCTGGGGCGAGGCGACCGTGTTGCCACGGCCAATGAATTGCATACGGTCCGTCTCGTAGGAAATCTCTTCGACGTCCACCCCGTGCACGGCCATCAGGTGAAACATCCATGGTGTCGGCTCATCGAGGGAACGAGGCCGGCGCGTGCAGAGGATTGCCCGTCGCGAGTCGACGATCTCGGTCTGAACGAAGAGATTACTGAACGCCGGATGCAGCGCGTCCGCATCCGGTGGCGCGAGAACCACTTCCGCGTAACTCGTCACATCAATCGTTCTGCGTGTCGGAGAGCGGTTGCTGATATGGACGCGACGCAGTTCGATGTCGTCTTCCGGCGAAACGACGATCTCGGTATGGGTATCGATATCACCGTCACCGACGGAATCCCGGCGGCGAAACTCCGCTCGCCCCTCCGAGAAAATCGCTTCGTAGCTCATTGCCCGTTTGAGCGTCGGCTGATGCGCGGTTGACCAGCCCTCCCCGCTCGCCACGTCGCGCAGGTAACAGAATGTACCCCAGTTGTCGCAGGTAGTGTCTTCGCGCCAGCGGGTGACGGCGAGGTTTTTCCACTGACTGTAGCCGCCTCCTGCGTTGGTGACCATCACGTGATATCTGCCGTTCGACAACAACTGCACGGCCGGTATCGGCGTGTCGGCGCTGTTGTGTACGCGCACCTGCAGCTCCGGACCGCCGGAAGTCGCACGCAGGTCGGAGAACTCTACGGTGCGCGAATAGAACGCCGTGGCCTTGGGGACTCGTTCGTGGAGCAACATCAGGGTTGCCTGGAACAACGGGTCCGACTCGAAGCGCTTTTGCATCGGCCGGTCGAGGATCAGATAGGCCAGCGCGAGCAGACTCATGCCCTGGTGATGGGCCATGAATGACCGAACCACCGTGCTCGATTTCCCGCGCTGTTGGCGTGACGGGGTGTAGTCGATGGCTTCATACAGGCCGAATTTTCCTTCGAGCCCTGCGCCAGCGAGTCGTTCCAGATTTAGGCACGCCGCCTCGGGCGCCACCATCAACGCGAGTACCGAGGCATACGGCGCAATGACCAGGTCCTCGGCGAGTCCGCGCTTGAGCCCCATGCTGGGCACGCCAAAGGCGCGGTACTGGTAGTTGAAATGAACGTCGACCGTGTTGTAGCCGGATTCCGACATGCCCCATGGCACGCCACGCAGCATCCCATACTCGATCTGTCGGTCCACTGCCTCCCGGCAGGTCTGGTCGAGCAGCGTGTTTTCGTAGGTCGGCATCACCAGGAGCGGCATAAGGTACTCGAACATCGAACCGCCCCACGAAAGCAGAACCGCCTTGCCACCGGCGGTCGTGAGCTGACGCCCCAGGGCAAACCAACTCTCCTGCGGCAGCTCTCCCTGCGCAATGGCAACGAAAGTGGAGAACCTCGCTTCGGAAGCCAACAGGTCGTAGTAACTCAAGTCGCGCCGACGATCGTCCACGTTATACCCGATGGCCAGCAAATGGTTCGCTTTGTCGTACAGGAACCCTTGTTCCATGCGCGCGAGTTCGCTTGCTTGCAGAGCCAGGCTTTCGGTAGCCGTCATCCGCTCATGGGCGCGGCCGCTGGCTTGTGCGATGTACCGTTGAAGCTCACCCAGCCATTCGCGCTCCGCGGACGTTGCTTCCGCGTCGAGCCAGCGCTCGATGATCGGCAGCGACTCCACCTCAAGTTTGGCCAGTTCCCGCAGCGTGGGGATTGCGCCGATGCCAGGGAATTCGCTGAGCCGGCCCGGCGCGGCCGGCAGCACACTCCACGGGGCCAGAAACGTCAGTTCGTCGAGTGCACTCTGGCATTGCCGGGCCAGCGTCCGCGCCCACCAGCTTGCATCGGCCGCAGGCTCAGCGTCGAAGCTGTCGGCAACCTCCGCCGCGCGTGTTGTCAGCCGGTCAAGAGTGAACCGCGCTGCCGTGAGCGTGGTGGGCAGGGAATCGCAGGCGGACTCCAGATCTTTCTGAAATTGAGCGAGCGCAGCCGGCGTGACATCTCCCACGGCATCCACGAGGATTCCCAGCGTGTCGCGCAGCCCGTCAAACCAACGCACCGACAGGATCGGGCGGTCGGGTAGTGACAGCAGACCCGGGCGCAATGTCAGCAGATGACCCGCAAGGTTGCCGCTGTCCACTGTCGAAATGTAGGCAGGATGCAGCGGCTTCAGCGACAGCGTGTCGTACCAGTTGTAGAAGTGGCCGAGGTGCCGTTCCAGGGATTGCATCGTGCGCAGTGCGCTCGCCGTGCGCTCGATGAGTTGTCCGGCGGGAATGTAACCGAAATCGTACGCGGACAGATTCGCGAGCAGCGCCAGCCCCATGTTGGTCGGCGACGTGCGGTGCGCCACCGCGGTACCACGATAATCCTGATAGTTATCCGGCGGCAGCCAATGATCTTCCGGGCCGACGAAGGTCTCGAAAAACGCCCAGGTCTTACGCGCCAGCTTGCGCAGGAAGAAAGTTTGGTTGGCCGTCAGTCTGGCTTCACGCCGGGCGAGCGGCCGGCTGATCCACCAGGCAATGGCGGGCGAGACCAGCCATAAGATCAGTATCGGTCCCGCCACGACCAGCGCCGCCGGATTCGACAGCACCAGAACCAGCGCCGTGGCCATGGCGATAACCGGGGCAGTCCACATCGACTGGAAAGAGGTAGTGAGATCCGTGCGGCTGTCGCGATCAGATTCGCTCGATGGATTCCATTCGAGAAGTCGCTGGTGCGTGATCAGCATCCGTCCCACCGTGCGCACAATCGCATCCAGGCTGAAGACCGCTTCATAGGGAAGGCACGCGAGCGCAAAAGCCGCCTGGGCGAGGCGCTGGCCGATGTCGTGTACGACGGCGGCGAGATGCTGAGTCAGCAGAACGTCGACCGGTTTCTGAAACATCTCCAGCGTAGCGGCAATCAAGGACGGGATCAGGATGATTCCGATCACCGCCAGGGTCCAGAACCAGGCCGATGCCAAGTCCGTCCAGCCCAGCAGCAACAGCAGCGTCAACGCTGCCGGCACGAGACTGCGCCGCAGGTTGTCGAAGAGTTTCCATTGTGACAGCCACGACAGCGGGTTCTTCTGCCGGTGCGCACCGGGACCGGGAACGCGCCGCCACAACCAGCGCGCCAGCTGCCAATCGCCGCGTATCCAGCGATGGCGACGGTTCACGTCCGCGCTGTAGAACGAGGGATATTCTTCGTACAAATCTACATCGCTCAACATCCCCGATCGAGCATAACACCCTTCCAGGAGATCGTGACTGAGGATGCGGTTCTCGGGAAAGCGATCCTTCAGCGACCGCTCGAACGCATCGATGTCGTAGATTCCCTTGCCAATGAACGAGCCTTCATGGAACACGTCCTGGTAAACGTCGGAGACGGCGCGCGTATACGGGTCGATGCCCGATTCACCCCCGTACAATTGCGCGTAACGCGAACGGTTCGTGCCCGGCAGGCTTGCGCTCACGCGCGGTTGCAGGATACCGTAGCCCTCACCGACGCGTTGCTTGTCTTCGTCGTAGCGCGCGCGATTCAGCGGGTGCGCCATGGTTCCCACAAACTGCCGTGCAGAGTCGCGCGGCAGTTGCGTGTCCGTGTCAAGCGTAATGACATACTTCATGTTCAATAAAGCGTCGATGTTACCGACAACCAGCGAGAAGCGTCCTATTGAGCCCCCGCGCAACAGCAAATTCAAATCTGCCAGCTTCCCGCGCTTGCGCTCGTAGCCCATCCAGATACGGTCGCGTGGATTCCAGCGGCGCGGACGATGAAAAAGAAAGAAAGTGTCAGTGTTTGACCTCTGGTATTTTTCATTCAGCTCTTCGATTTTCCTCTGCACCAATTGCAATAGCGGTTCGTCCTCCGGCAGCGTTTCTTCGCGCGCGTCCCGAAAATCCGTCAACAGGCCGAAGCGCAGATTTTCGTCCTGATTTGCCAGGAACCGGACTTCCAGCGCCTCGATCAGATCCTCGATGTTCTGAGCGCTTGTGAGCATCGTCGGGATAATCGCCAGAGTGCGGGAGTCCGGCGGAATTCCCGTGGAGAAGTCCATTCGCGGCAGTGGATGTGGCGCTGCCAGCAAGGTTGCCAGCCAGTTCACCAGCGCTACTGCCAACTGACTGGTGGCCAGGAGCGAGAGGATGCCAATCAGCACCAGTGCCCCATCGGAGAACTCGCTGGCACGTGCCTGCGCCAACAAGCCACCGGTGAGGATCGCTGTGATCAGCGTGATCGTGCCGAGATACAGGAGCAATGGGCATTTGCGAGCCGTTCTGCGCAGCGTTTCGGAGGTGGAAAGGCGTATCCCCGCCGCTCGTTCGAGCCGTGGTAATCCCTTATCGATCAGGTAGCAACCCACATGCACTTTTCGATCGTCGACGCCTTGTTTAATCGACGCGGCGTTCCGTGCCAGCTGGATTGCTGCGCGCGCTACGTCGGCTTCGGACAGGTGGCTACGCTTGGCAATCCTCTCGATGACATGCCGGTAGCGATCACGGGTGGCAAAATCCATCTTGTCATAGGTCTTTCCCGGGTCCTCACGTAGTGTCTGCTCGACAACGCTTGTCGTCTCGACAAATTCGCGCCAGTCCATCGTCCCCAAAAATCGAAGACTGCCGATACTGTTGCTGATGGAAACCTGGTCGGCCGCCTGCAGTTGATTTCCTGACTGCACTAATTGCTCGATCGTCAGGCCCGATTCAGAGAGTTGTTGTTCAATCCAGGTCAGCGGCAATGCCAAAGCCGGGCTCTGCCCCTGTAGCCGGCGCGCAAATTCGGAAACGAACGGGGTCGTCATCGGCGGGTTTGACCGCGCCATGTCCGCGATCACCAGGATGAGATTCTTTGGATCTTTCTCGGCCATCTCTATCATCTGGTCGGCCCAGAAATCGGCCAGGTTACGGTCAATCCGGCCGGCGGCGCTGCCGGCGGCAACGCGCCGGAGATTCTCGATCAAGGCCAGGCGCAGCATGATGGGGATGGCCCACAATTCACCCAGCTTGAGGGCGGTGACCGACTGGTAGGATGCGACGAAACGGCGGAGGCTTTCTGGATCCACCCTTCCATCGCCATGCGCGATCGTCTCCAGCGCGATGTCATACGCGCGCGGAAGTCCAGCCGAAGGGCCGTGAGCCAGGCGTGGCAGTTCCCGGCTGTAACCCTTCGGCAGGTGTCTCTTGGCCGTGCGAATCTGTTCTTCGATCAGGTAGAAGTTATCGAGTAGCCATTCACCCGCCGGTGTAATCTGGCGGTTTTCCGTGATCGCCGTTGTCAGCAGCTTGCAGGCGCCGATCAGGACGCTTTCATTCTCAGCCAACCGCGTCAGGAGCCGGTCCGCGGCGCGTCCCAGGCCTAACTTGTGCGAGCCCGCCAGGGCCTTGCCATGCTGGTCCATCTGGTCGCTGCTGAACAGCTCCGATCGCAGCGGCGGTTCGTCGCCGGAGTATTCCGAAGCCGAACGATTTCCGCGGAAGCTCGCCATGTCACGCAAGTTTCTGAAAATAGTCTTGCTGCTCACCTTCAACTGTTAAGGTCTCCTTCTTTCTCTGAAATAAGGACTTCAGTGACTAAATGTTGAGGTGGAGCTTTCCCCCATATAACCTGCGGGAAAAAGGGTAGGAATAAGCGATTAGAACACTAACCCTTTCACTACGCCGCCGGGATCTGCGATTCCAGCGCCTCCCAGCGGGCATAGCACCCTTCGAGCTCGGTGGTAACGGTTTGCAGGCGTGCGAGCGTGATGGAGATGGCCTCTCCCGGTTGTTGATAAAAGCCGCCAGCACTTACCGCTGCCTGCAATTGTGACTGCTCCGCTTCCAGCGCCTGGATTTTTCCCGGCAAGGATTCGAGCTCGCGCTGTTCCTTATAAGAGAGCTTGCCAGATTTGCCAGACGGCTTCTGTGCGCTGGGCGCGGTAACGGGTTTTTGTGCCTTGGCGAGAGATTCAGCCCTGGGGGCGGGCTTGTTCTGCCTTTGCCGCAGCCAATCGGTGTAACCGCCAACATATTCACCGATGCGGCCGTCGCCCTCGAATACCAGCGTGCTGGTGACGGCGTTATCCAGAAACGCGCGATCGTGGCTCACCAGCAGCAAGGTGCCCTGGTATTCCAGCAATAACTCTTCCAGCAGTTCGAGCGTTTCCACGTCCAGATCGTTGGTCGGTTCGTCCATCACCAGCAGATTGGCCGGGCGCGCGAACAGGCGCGCGAGCATGAGCCGGTTGCGCTCGCCGCCGGAAAGCGTGCTCACCGGAGACCGCAGGCGCTCGGGGGGAAACAGGAAATTTTGCAAATAGCCCACGACATGTTGCGGGCGGCCGTTGATGGTTACCGTCAGACTGCCTTCGCCGACACTGTCCATTACCATGGCGTTCGGGTCGAGCAGTTCACGCTGTTGATCGAAATACGCCACTTGCAGTTTGGTTCCACGGCGCAATTGCCCGCGGGCTGGTTCCAATTCTCCCAACAGGAGCTTGATCAACGTGGATTTGCCGGCGCCGTTGGGGCCGACGATGCCGATGCGGTCTCCGCGCATGATGCGTACCGAAAAATCATTGATGACCGTGGTGTCACCGAAACTGAAATCGACGTGCTTAGCTTCGAATACCAGCTGGCCGGACTGTTGGCCTTCTTCCAGTTTCAGCTCCACCTTGCCGGTGCGGTTTAGGCGCTGGCGACGTTCTTCGCGCAGCGCTTCAAGCGCGCGCACCCGGCCTTCATTGCGCGTGCGCCGCGCCTTGACGCCCTGGCGTATCCACGCTTCTTCTTGGGAGAGTTTTTTGTCAAACAGCGCGTTGTGCGTTGCTTCCACTGCGAGCTGATCTTCTTTGCGACGCACGTAGTCTGCGTAGCTCCCGGGCCAGGAGGTGAGCGCGCCGCGATCGAGCTCGACAATGCGCGTGGCAAGGCGCTTCAGAAACGCACGGTCATGGCTGACAAAGAGTAATGCGCCGGTAAAATTGACGAGGAATTCTTCCAACCAGGTGATGGCCTCGATATCCAGATGATTGGTCGGCTCATCGAGCAACAACAAGTCCGGATCGCACACCAGGGCACGCGCCAACATCACACGCCGGCGCCAGCCGCCGGAAAGCGCGTGCATGCTGATGTCGCCGTCCAGATTCAGACGTGACAACACCATTTCCACCCGCTGTTCCAGACTCCAGCCGTCCCCGGCTTCGAGCTCGTGCTGCAACTGCGCCAGGCGCTCGGTCAGTGCCGGCGTGGGTGCGTGCGCCAGTTCGATGGCGGTGTGGTGATATTGCGATATCACTTTGCCCAGTTCGGCCAAGCCGCCGGCGACGATATCAAAGACGGATTCATCGCTGTCGGGGCTGACTTCCTGCGCCAGATGCGCAATGCGTGTGCCGGGACGGATCCAGATGCTGCCGTCATCGGGTGTGGCTTCACCGCTCAACAAGCGGATTAACGACGACTTGCCCTCGCCATTGCGCCCGACCAGACACACCCGCTCACCGCGGCGGATTTCCAGTTGGGCGCGCTCCAGCAACGGACGATGGCCGTAAGCCAGAGAGACTTTATCGAAGCGCAGCAGGGGCATGGAGCTTAATCAAATCAGCACGGAAAGATTGGTATGGGGAAGAACCGCACTTCTGAGTATTGAGATATTTTACTTCAGGTATCCATCGATGGCCGGGCTTGGATTACCGCGAAACTTCTCAGTGTTCTCAATTCCTGTCGAGGCCAGATTGACGATGAACACGACGACATAGGCGATGGTCCCGAGAATCAGGCAAGCGGTAATCATCTTTAAGACCAGCCTGAGTTTGAAATAAGCTAATACGCACACTGCAGCCACCACGGT
The DNA here is from genome assembly GCF_024653915.1 of Sulfuricaulis sp. Classification (NCBI taxonomy): domain Bacteria; kingdom Pseudomonadati; phylum Pseudomonadota; class Gammaproteobacteria; order Acidiferrobacterales; family Acidiferrobacteraceae; genus Sulfuricaulis; species Sulfuricaulis sp. The sequence goes on from NZ_JANLGY010000004.1 coordinate 158,869, forward strand.
GCCGGCAGGATACGGATTGGCGGAGATAAAATCGAGTATTCCCTGCATCGAGCCTCCTGGATTCACCGTGCTCCAAATAATATCGCGATAGAGAAACCACTTATACCACATGCTTACTGCCGTGAGGCGCGCCGGTCTCGGTAATGTTTACTCCTGTTACACTGTGTCCATGCGGAAACTCGAACAACTTGTATTTGATAATACCTTTGCGCGCCTGCCAGAAGCGTTTCACAGCCGCCTCTGCCCTTCGCCGTTGCCGGCGCCGTATCTGGTCAGCTTCAACTCCGCGGCCGCCGCTCTGTTAGACCTCGATCCGGCGCAAGCCACGCGCGCTGACTTTGCGGGATATTTCATTGGCAATCGCCTGCTGCCCGGGGCCGAGCCGCTGGCGATGCTCTATTCAGGGCACCAGTTCGGACACTATGTGCCGCAACTGGGCGACGGGCGCGCAATCTTGCTGGGTGAAATCAAGAACAGCGCCGGGGAACACTGGGACGTGCAGCTGAAAGGCGCCGGCCCTACTCCCTTCTCACGCAACAGCGACGGCCGCGCCGTGCTGCGCTCCAGCATCCGCGAATACCTGTGCTCGGAGGCCATGCATGGCTTGGGGATACCCACCACGCGCGCGCTGTGCATCATTGGCAGCGACGAAGAGGTCTTCCGCGAATCCATCGAAACCGCCGCTGTCATCACGCGCCTATCCCCCTCACATGTGCGCTTTGGCTCATTCGAAGTGTTTTACTACAACGACCAGCACGATTCACTGCCCGTGCTCGCCGATTACGTCATCGCCAAACATTTTCCGCATTTATCAAACGCGCCCGACAAATATGTGCTTTTTCTGAATGAAGTCGTCACGCGTACCGCGCAGCTGATGGCCCACTGGCAGGCCGTGGGTTTTTCGCACGGCGTCATGAACACCGACAACATGTCTATCCTCGGGCTGACCTTCGACTATGGGCCGTTCGGCTTCATGGACGCCTACGATCCCGGTTATGTCTGCAATCATTCTGACTATCACGGGCGCTACGCCTACCGGCAGCAACCGCAAATCGGCCACTGGAATCTCAGTTGCCTGGCGCAGGCGCTGTTGCCGATCCTGCCGGTGGAAGCGGCGAAAGCATCCCTGGAAAGCTTTGTTCCGGCATACACCGAGCACTACCGACAATTAATGGGTCGGAAATTGGGCCTCACGCAGACAAGCGCGGAAGATATGCCGTTGATCAATACGCTGCTGGAAATAATGCACGCCGGCCATGTGGACTATACCAATCTGTTTCGCAGCTTGAGCCGTTTCAATACCGCTGCGGGTGAGAAGAACGCCCTGCTGCGTGACCAATTTACCGATCGCGCCGCGTTCGACGCCTGGGCCAGGAATTATCATGCACGCTTGCAGCGAGAACCCGGTACGGACGCCGTGCGCGAAGCGCGCATGAACAAGGTCAATCCCAAATACATCTTGCGCAATTATCTGGCGCAAAACGCCATTGCCCAAGCCGGGCGGGGACATGATTTTTCCGAAGTGGATCGCTTGTTGACTATCCTTCAGCATCCTTTTGACGAACAACCGGAGATGGGGAGTTATGCCGCACCACCGCCAGACTGGGCGCAACATATCGAGGTAAGTTGCTCGTCTTAAATGCCGCCACTCCCACGGAGTCTGTTAGCAGGCCCAACGCGGTACGCTTCCCCACCCTTTCCGTAGTTCCCGGTCGTGAATATGAAAATCCGGATGGTTTTTCTGCACTAACGACCAAAATCGTTGCGAGTGATTCATTTCCACCAGGTGGCAGAGCTCATGGATCATCACGTAACGAACCAGCTCGGGTGCAAGAAACAACAGTTTGGCGTTCAGGGTGATCGCCTTGTGGTGCGAACAACTTCCCCAGCGGGTGCGTTGGCGTTTGATGTAGACATGCCTGAACGCGAAACCCAGTTGCTTGCTCAATTCCCCAAGGCGCGGCGCCAGCTGCGCGTAGGCCTGGCGTGCGAGCCATCGCACGAGTGCGGCGCGGCTGGCGTGTTCGTCCGTGATTCGACCGTGAATCAATAGCTGGCCCGGGCCAATTTCACGCACCGTGGCCCACGACGCGCCTCCTTCCTTCGCGGTAACTCGCCACACTTGGCCCAGCGCCGGCAGCTTGATCTCGTCCGGCAATTTCCAGACAGCCTCGGGCTCATGCCTCATGCGCTCAGCCTCGGTGCGTTCCAGTGCCGCGCGAATCCAGGACTGCTTTTGTTCTAACATGGCGGGTAGCCGTGCCGGGTTATAGCCTTTGGGCACCACCACCTCCAGACCGCTCTGTGGCGTTACGCGCAAACGAACATGCCGCGCACGCTTGCTCTCCCGCAAACGATATTCGAACAAGGCTTTGCTCAGCGGTAACCGTGAGGTGCCATGGGTGTTTTTTGACGCGTCAGCACTTTGTCAATGTTGATCGATACAGCTTTGGTGCCACTCACCACGGGGGCGCTCACGCCTTCCAGATCGCCGTCTTGCACGTCGGCCATGCCGGACTTGGTGACGCGCGCGACTACGATAACCTCGGGTGCGCTCGATAATTTCACTTGTGGATTCATGCCCTGGCTATCATCCAGGACCACGGTGGTGGGCAGGTCTTTAACCTGTTTGCGTACAATCGCCAGTGGCATACGCGGCCCACTCGTGGCGCGCGCGAAGATAAATACCACGTCATCCGGCGCAGCCTTCTTGGCCACCTTGGGGCTTAACGACACCGTTACCTTGAGAGCTGTCCCCGCTGCCGCGGAGGAATTCTTGATGTCGGTTGTTTCCAGGGAGTGCATGGGCGGCGTATTGGCCGCCGGCGTGGCGGCCGTGGCATCCGGGCTGCGCTGGCAACCGGAAGCGGTGATGCCGGCAATAACAGCAATCATGCTGACGTACATGGCCGCTTGTGGAATTCTGGAAATCCTCATGTGCTCTCCTTAAGATACGTAAAATACGAAACAGAGTGAGCGTGTGCGGGTCATTGTAAACCACTCAGACTTGAGTGGCCCTGAAATTTTCTCCCAGCACATTATTCCGTCTGCTCCACAGCGGTCGCCATCCGGACGAATAAGCGCTTCATCGCGTTGAGCTGCGCGAGATAAGCGCTGACGTCGTGATCGCCACAGCGTTGGCCGGCGGCCAGCCGAAAGCCGCGCTTGGCGTAGACCTCACCCGCCCCGGCGCCGCACAGGTGCATCACGCCGGCCAGGTCTTGCTTCTGTTGAAGTGTCGCGCGAACGATGTGCCGGCGCTCAAGCGTGTTGGCGATACGGCGATCCAAATAGGCGGACGTCAGCTCGACGGCATGGGACGGCACCACACGCGTGTAGAGACTATTGAACCAGCACGAACGCCAATCGTGCCAAGGCCCATCCTCGACCACGACATGGTCGTGAATGCAGTGGCGCCTGGCCTCGGCGAAGGTCGTATCGGTGAACTGGTACATGCCGACCGCGCTCGACGCCGGTCGGTACAGCTCGAAGAGATTCCACGATGGGCGCCAGCGCCAGTACGTCCGGGCCACCGGGTTGCCCGCCCCCTCGATTTGGGCAAGCGCGGCCAGCAGATCGGGCGTGATGACGGCAGTGGCGTGCGCACGGAAAATCGGCTGGTACTGCCGCCATGTCGCGGCCGGCATTTTGGTGAGCGCATGGCTTACGGGAAAAAACAACTCGGCCGGCTTGCGTACAACTTGGTACACCCAGTTGGTCGCGGACCAGAGCGCCAGAACGACGACAGCGACAAGGATAAGTTGGACCGTCAGCGGTGCGTTCCGCAGTGCTCGAAAAATCCGCCCACGTCGCCGGGCACTCGGCCAAAACATCGCCAGACGCGAACGACGTCGGTATTTTTTTCGCTTCTTCCTGGAGGTGCTTCGGGTTGCGCGTGAACGTGTCATGAAGGCGCCAATAAGCGCTAAGTCAAAACTGACCTACTCCACGTTTTGGCGGGCGGCGCGCATGGCGCGCTCGCGTGCGGCGATCTGTGCCGGGCGCGGGACATACAGCAGATCAGCGATCTTGTGCACCAGCGTGCGCTCGAATCGATCAATTTCGTGGTCGGCGGAGGCCACTTGCCACATATGTTCGATCACCTGCTCCTTCTGCGCCGGGGTGTAGTGCTTGTTGATGAGCGCGGTGAACTGATAATAATCAGTGGCTTCTTCGGCTTCTTCTTCCGCCAAGCGCAGCAGCGTAGCCATTTCCTCGGTTGTCAGCTCGAAACGCGACTTGATCGCCGCCGTCATGGCATGGCGCTCGACCTCCTTCAGCTCGCCGTCCATGCGCATGGTCTCGAACAACAGCGCGGCTGTGGCTACCTGCAGCGCATGCTCCGCACTTTCTCCCTGCTCCCGGCTGGCCGGGAGGATGTGCCGGTCGAAGAATTGTTTGAGGTTTTGCAACATGAGAGTCGAGGATATTACCGGAATTGAATGGGCGCGCGCATAATTGATCTTTAGCGTTTTACTCGGTTGATATACCCGTGAAAAGATGCTGAGCTAATCGCGCAACATTAAAGGAGCGGCTTATGAAAATCATAACAATATTGGTCATTCTGGCTCTCCTCGCTACTGTCATCTCCATGGTGGCAGGGCTCAGGTCCATGACCAAGGGTGGTGTGTATGATGACAAGCACAGCGGCCAACTCATGAACGCCCGCATCATTTTTCAAGGCATTGCCATACTTTTGCTCATTATGGCGCTATTGGCGGCCTAGGCGACATCAGACGTGACGGAGAAACTGCCGGAAGCCCGGTATGAAGAAGGCAGGTGGTAAATCGGGGCTGATCGCCGGTGCAGCTCAAGTCGTTAGCGTTTGACGTTTGCGGCGGTTTGACCGAAGAGAATCTTCTTGCCCTCTTCCGTGACGGCCGGCTGGTTCGTCAAAGGTTTGGCCTTCTCGTAAGCGCGAATAGTGGCGGGCCGGCTGGCGATGGTGTTAAACCAGCGCTTGAGGTGCGGAAAGTCATCCAGGTTCTGTCCCTGCTTCTTGTAGGGCACGACCCAGGGATAAGTGGCAATGTCGGCAATGCTGTATGCATCCCCTGCTACGAAGGCATGATCGGACAATTGGTGGTCGAGCACGCCATAGAGCCGGTTAGTCTCGTTTCTGTAACGGTCTATGGCATACGGGATTTTTTCTGGCGCGTAGAGCGCAAAATGATGATTCTGCCCGGCCATGGGCCCGAGCCCGCCAACTTGCCAGAACAGCCACTCAAGGACGGTGAGGCGCGCGCGGGGTTCAGTCGGCAGAAAGAGCCCGGTCTTCTCGGCGAGATATATAAGGATGGCGCCGGATTCGAAAACCGACACCGGCGCGCCGCCGTCGGCTGGTGCCCGATCGATGATCGCCGGCATCTTGTTGCTCGGGCTGATCTTCAGAAACTCCGGCTTGAACTGATCGCCCAGGTTAATGTTGACGGGTTTGATCTCATAGGGAAGGCCGGCCTCTTCCAGAAACATCGTGATCTTGTGCCCATTGGGCGTCGGCCAGTAATAAAGTTCGATCATGGGGCGCCTCGGAAACTGCCCCTTGCAGGCTTGCCGCAGCCGGGGCATTGGACGGACTTGGCATTCATGCTCGCACCTTACCACGGAAGGAGAACATGAGTCAGATCACGGTTTTTTGCTAATATTATCGAATGGGCAATAACAACACCTAAGGTCAGCAAGGCATGGGCAAGCTATCGATTAAATTCAAGGGGGGCCTGATTGACGAAGTGGCCTTGAAGCTGGGCGACATGACGATCGGCCGCAGTTCGGCATGCGATATCGTGCTGAGGGACGACAAGAGCGTCAGCGCCAAGCACGCCATGATCAAGACAGTCGGCAAAAAGTCAACGATCGTCGATCTCGACAGCACCAACGGCACCTTCGTCGGGGACGACCGCATCAAGCAGTATGAGCTGAAGCACGGCGACACCATCATCATCAGTGAACACGCGATGCGCTATCGCGATGATCTCATGTTGGATGCGCCGTCACATAGCCGTCGCCGCGAAACCTCCTCCTCGTCGTCGATAACTTCGCAGGAGGACACCAAGATTATCAGTGCGCACGCGCAGCTCATCGCACTGGATGGCAAAGACAAGGGCAAACGCATACCGCTGATGAAAGAAGAAACCGTGATCGACAATCCCGGCAAGAACCCGGCGACGATTTATCGCACCGCCTACGGTTACATGCTGACCGCCAAGGTCGGGCCCGGCGAGCCGAGGCTGAACGACAAACCCGTCCCGCTGAGTGGTCAGTTGCTCGAGAATGGCGACATCATCTATATCGCCGCGACCAAGTATCAGGTAAGCATGTAGCCGAAAGACGTATATTTAAATCACATTGCTGCCTTTATTGAGTATCCAGCTCTGCGCCGGTAATGCGCGTATAGTGTAGAGATACAGTCTGGCCCACGAGCCAGTACGCGCTAAATCGGGGAACCGCATTATGGAAGGCATCAGCGATATCAGAATCAAGGGCATCGACGAAAAGCGCCCGCCGCGAATCCGTAAGGAACCGTACATCGATCTGTGCTTCCGCCTCACGCACAAGGCGCCGCTTGACTGGTGTACGGATTTCGCCGACCACCAGAACAAAGCCGGTTTGCCGACAAAAATCGACGCCAAAGAGTGTCTGTACATCGAAACCTGGGTCCGAACACAAGACGAGATCGTCGGGCACCTGCAGCTTCTCAAGAAAGCCGTGGCGGACTGCAACGTGCGCTACATTGAAAAGATCCAGGCGCGCGAACGCGACCAGGGCAGCGGCCATGATGACCTGGCCAAGGAAGACGGACCACAGGGACAACTGAACCGCATTATCGCCGCGCTGGACTTCAGCGAGTAAGGCTGCCCCCGGCTGGTATCCCGGCCAACCGCTTAAATCCTCGATTTCTTGAGTTGAATGATCTGACGCCGCTGTTTTTTGTTGGGGCGCCCGTTGGTATGGGTGGCATGATGCCGCTCGGCGGCGAGGCGGGACGCCAAGGCTTTGCGCGCTGCCTGGCTCGACGCGCTTTCTTCATAAAGCTTTGCTGCTTGCGACGCCGGGCCGCGTCGCCCGGACAAGGCCAGTACGCGTACGGCGTATTCATAGGGGCCGAGGGAAATGCGCAAGGCATCGTCGACCCGCACCGCTTTAGCCGCCTTCACGCGCTCGCCATTGAGCTTGACCTTGCCGCCCGCCACCGCCGCTGCTGCCAATGTCCGGGTCTTGAAGAATCTCGATGCCCAAAGCCATTTGTCGAGGCGGATGGCGCTGTCTTCGTTTGTAATTGCAACCATTGAAGTGACGGCAAAAAAATACGTTTGAATTACCCAGGAATAATATCAGCCTGGAATAGCAGGGAAAATTCTTCTCTAAGCTAACCCTGTTTTTTGTTTCCTGCACACAAAAAGGCCACGGTCGAGAGATCGTGGCCTTCCGTATCAATCAGCTTTAAACCGCTTACTGCACTTTGAGCGCTGCAAATACTTCGCCTGCATTCTTAAATGTCGTCTTGTCCTGGATCTTGCCTTCGAAGCAGGCACGCTCTGCACCCGTGAACTCTTTCGGCATTTCCTTTTTACAGGCCTCTTTAATCTTCGCACCGGTTGTCGGGTAGGTCACGTGCTTCGTAAAGTGATCCTTCATTTTCGCTTCATCCGACCATGCGCACATGGCCGTGTTGGCCGCCGCCTTCGTGGTCGCCATTGGTGTCTCCGCGGCCCATGCGCTAGCGCTCGCGATAAACCCACAAACCATACCGACCAAAGTTGCTTTAAAAACCAGTTTCATAAACTCCTCCTTCTATTAACGGGTTATTGACGGGCAGAAATCTTAGTCCCAAGTCAGGGCGTTAGCAAAGGAGAACCCGGGTTAGCCCACTCTGCTTACATTTTTTAACACGCTGGAGCGTATCTTCCTGGATCGTGGTCGCAATTTGCGACTACCCCGTTCTTCCCTGTTCCGGTCAGGCCGAACTATCTCCATTTTGGAAACTGTTGGTCGAGAGCGATTCCCGCTGCTTATTTTCTAATCCCACCGCCCCTTTTGTAGCTGTGCCGATTTGTTAATATCGCCTGCGTATGAAGATTGATCTGCTAGACGCCATCAACGCCGCGCTGAGCGGCGATTGGCAACGCGCGCACAAGACCGTGCAACAGGACGAAGATGACCCGCTCACGTGCTGGGTTCACGCCGTGTTGCATAAGATCGAAGGCGATGCGGGCAACAGCCGCTATTGGTATTCGCGCACGACGCATTCGTATGGTGAATTTGCCGACGCCCAACAGGAGTTGGCGGCCATCAAACTTGAAGTGGAGAAAAGACGTTAAGACCCGCGAGAAGGTGGTCGCAATTTGCGACCACCTTGTGCCGCGCCTGGACTTCACTCGGTACCCGACCGAGATGATGACATCCAGGTTATAGAGCTGAGTATCGTAGGATTTACCATCTTTGGCAGTTATCCGGAAATTCCGGATAACTGAAGTCTTGTCTAATTCCTTTTCCTTAAAGACATTTCGGATATGTTCTGAGATCGTCCTGACGTTCTTATCGAACAGGTCCCCCATCTGTTTCTGGCTGAGCCACACTGTATCGCCGACAAGCCGAACGTCCAAGGCAGTTTTGCTGTCCTTCGTATTTTCAACCCATCAAGTCAGAACGATTCGCGCGCAACCACTTCTCCACAGTTGACGCCAAGTCCTCCGCCGCACGCACACAGGCCGCCGCCACTTCCTCGGCAATTCCGACGCCGCTGTAGTCGCTCAGGTTTCTTTTCTTGCGAAGCTGATCAAGAACCATCATTCGCTCATTTGGAAGTCCGATCGTCTTGGGAAGGCTCTGAATGACCGTCGCATGATGACCTGGTTCGTTCGTCGAGGGCCGGAAACCGTTTGCCATTATCGCGATAAGCGCGCATTGCATGACCGCCTTGTAGGCAATATCGAATCGTGTTTCCGGGCTGATGCCATCGATGTGCGCGTCCTTGAGGTTACGTCGCACGGCCGCCATAAGTTTTGCAATTTCCTCGCGCGAGGTCTTATGCGGCTTTAGCTTTCCGATTTGCAATAAGTTGTCTAAGGTCATTTTCCTTCCCAAGGACAAAGAGCTTTGGTTGCTCCAAGAGGAGCGACAAGAAAGGGTCTTTTTCCTTCACTTTCTTCTTGAACTCATCCGGACGGTAGACATTCGGGTTGACTTCCCGGCGTAACTCCTCCTGACTGCGATGCAATGCCTGCACGACTTCCTCGAATGAGGCCGTTCCGACGACCATGACATCAATGTCGCTCGATCGGCGCTCGGTTCCGCTCGCCACGGAGCCGTAAACGAAAGCAACGGCGATCTTGTCAGTCAGTGGCGCCAGTGAATCCCGCAATACGTCCACCACCCCCGCGGTCTTTTTCAGGATACCGCGCAATTCGTCGTAGATGGGACAATCTGTGTTGGCCTTGTAGCGCACCAGATTTCCCACCCTTTCACGACTGAGCACCCCGGCATCCGCCAGTTGCGCCAGTTCGCGCCGCAATGTGCCGGGCTGGGTGTTCGTGACCCGTGCCAGCTCTCGCAAATGAAACGATTCATCGGGGTGCAGCAATAGCAAAGCCAACACTTGGCGGCGGTAAGCCCCGAAAAACAAGGTTCCCAGATCGGTAAATAGCTTTGTTTTCATTTAGGCTACAAATGTAGCCTATTAGGCGACATAGGGCAAATCAAGACCGCCCTTTTTCGCAAGTCAGATACCGGAGCCTGACTATACCGCCATACCAGTGAAAATTAGCCCTAGATGTAGGGGTTGGACATGAAACAAGACAGCGGAAAGGCGTGAACCCCTTACAGCCCTGAAACTACCTGCTTAAATCCTCCTCTCCCTTGACGGGAGAGGATTGAGGAGAGGGTGAAATGGTAGAAGTTTGCTCTGGAACGTTCGCGCGGCCCTGCTGCGCTGTGGCCACCAGTACCACCGGACCGGGCGAAAGCCAGCCGTAGACTTGGGACAAGACCCTCATTGTCCCGACATCGGGGTATTTCTGTGGCTCGGCCGTCAAGGCCCCTCCTCCTGCCAGGAGCAGGATGATGCCGATAAACAGTTGCTTCATGTTTACGATACTCCCGCGATGGCGCGCGGGAGGCAAGCCATTACCGAGGGGCGGAGTGGGTTGGAACGATTTTGTGTGCGCCGCTCGATTTGCCCAACCCTGAGTGACTGCATGGCCTGGCTTCCCCGTCGTTATTTGAACAGCTTCAGGTACGCATTGAATGCGTATATCTTTCCGCGCTTCCCCCCGGTGATTTCCTTCAGTATCCCGAACTTCTCCAGATCGGCAATCAATTTGTATGCCGAGGCCGGCGAGACGCCCGCTGCCTTGCCCACCCTGGCCGCATTGATCACCGGGCGCTGGTAAAGAGTGTTCATCACTTTCTGTGCATTCGCCGTGCGGCTGCCCAGCGTCTGCAATTGCGACTCCACCTTCTTTTGCAGCTTGAGAATGTTGTCGAACGTCGCCGTGCTGCTTTTCGCGGTTTCGATCACGCCTACCAGAAAGAAGCGGAACCATTGCAGCAGGTCGTTCTTTTCCCGCACCCGCATCAGATTGTCGTAGTAAAGCTGGCGGTTGCGCTCGAAAAAATCGGAGAGATACAGCACCGGTTGCTTCAATATCCCCCGGCTCACCAGATACAAGGCAATCAGCAGGCGTCCGGCGCGGCCATTGCCGTCCAGAAAGGGGTGGATGGTCTCAAACTGGTAATGCACTAGTGCAATCTTCAGCAGTTCGGGAAAATGCTGCCGGTCGTTATTCACAAACTTCTCGATGTCGCCGATCAGCTGCCCGACGGAGTCATGCATCGGCGGCACGAACACCGCGTCGTCGATAGACGCCCCGCCAATCCAGTTCTGGCTGCGGCGGAATTCGCCCGGTCGCTTGCCCTTGCCGCGCACGCCCTGCATCAGCGTCTTGTGTGTCTCTCGAACCAGCCGCGCGGTAAAAGGCAGTTTCTGCAACTTGTCCACCGCCTCGTTCATCGCCGCCACGTAGTTCTGCACCTCTTCCCAGTCGTCGCGCCGGTCCAGTGCGACATCCTCTTTCTCCAGCAGCGCCTCTTCCATGGTCGTCTGCGTCCCTTCGATACGGCTCGACTGGTTCGCCTCTTTCAGCACATGCATGCGGATAAAGAGATCGATGTTCGGGATGTATTCGGAATACATGTCCAGCCGGCCCAGCTCCCGGTCTGCCTGGCCGAGCAACTGGAGCAGAGCCATATCGTCCACAACCCATGCGCGGTTGATGGGATTGGGCTGAAAGCTTTTGTAATGCGGCTGCTGGACATAACGTCCGGCCTGGAAATGCTTCATCGGAGCGGCCCCTCCCCACGGCAATGAAAATTAGCTCGGTTATTGTTTTAGATTCTACGCAATAACTAAAATAACACCAAGCGCTAATTTAGCCCCGGGCACGCGGGCTTCCAGCCCGCATGAGGTGGCCAGAATAGCCGCGTCCCGCCCGTTTCATACCAGCCGAATCCTCCCCGTGAGTAGTTCCGGCATCATGCCCTGCTTGAGGTGGCATGCCTTAGCGAGTTTTTCTTCCAGCGCGTTGAGGGCGGCGAGTTTGCGCTGGTAGGCAGTTATCAATATCTGTCAACGTTTCGCCACATGCCAACAGATCGCTGCGCTCGCAGACGCGTTCACCGGCAGGATGCTGACGCCATGGAGATCCCCGTGAACGGTGGCTCGTTACCGTGTTCGTGCAGCAGTATGCGATCGCCAAAGACCGCACCGTCCCGACCCATGACGCGAAAGGCATCCGCGTATCTGGCTGGCGTGTCGTACGGCGAAGAAACCGTGACGTCGAAGTCAAAGCTATCGGAGCCGCGCGGCTGGACCTTGGCCGAAACAACATCGGGATAACGCTGTGGCTCTGCCGACAAGGCCCCTCCTCCTGCCAGGAGCAGAATGATGCCGATAAATAGTTGCTTCATATTTACGATACTCCCGAGACGGCGCGCGGGAAGCAAGCCATTCCCGAGGGGCGGAGTGAGTTGGAACGATTTGGAAAATTGAGGCTGGCTCTTTTGAATTACGGAAATATCATTAGCCTGGAATATTAGGAAAAATTCCTCTCTGACCGGGTTTTTTACTGCCATGCTCTAACGAACTAGACAAATTTTCCAATCAAGCGTGAATTCGTTGCCGAATTCTTCTCGCTGCCATGTTGGATCATCAAGTTTCAAGGTACACTGTAAGTCCTGGATCAACTTTCGATTGTTGTCAGAATCCCAAATAATAGCTCCCATATAGGTGCCATCCGATACGATCATTAATTCAATTCGACCATCAAGTTGGTTAAGTTCTTTGAAGTGCCTGCTGTTCTCATTGCGAACAATCTCGACAATTTTATCTTCATTGATTTGATATGGCATAGTTTTTTCATAGAATTTCCCCTTGACGATACTCATGGTTGTGCGAACCATCGTGGAAAGCCTTGCCATATCATCTTCATGATAAATTTTTCCTGCACAGGAAGTACCAGTCCCAACAAAAATAACAACTAATACAATTAGAACGTTAAACCCAAAGCGTTGCATTGCCTTCTCCAGTAGGATCAATTGTTCCTTTATCCAAATTCCAGTTAGGCAATGTCGGCATAGAGATATCGCCCTCCCCCTCAATAGCAGCGTTCATAGCTGTCCAATACTGAACAATATTATCGACACCAAAATTGAAGATCTCCTGATAGTGCATATTTTTCACACCAAAACGATTAATTTTGGGTGTCGTGGCTTTCTCTATATACATAGTCATTGCTTGCGCGGGAATAGCTGCTGAGTCTGCGTAACAGTAACCATTCTTAGTAAAAGCATGTCTGAACAGAATTAAGTTGTTATCAGCCATATCAATGGCCTGGATATAACCATTATGCCAACCATCGAAGTCAGGACGATTTTTCTCATATTCATTGGGATAGGTGGTCTTAAGCATATGCTCCCAAATAGCTTTAATAGCTCTGTCCATGCCCGCACCGCTGTCATCGGTAGTGTGGCGTAGATAATCAGCCCATTCGTCATTTACCAGCTCATACCCGAAGGTCTCTTTGAAAATGAAGGAGTCCATGTACATCTCACAAATGCGGTGTTCTTTTGCATGATCCTCATACTCTCCTACGATGGCTCTCACAACGGGGTGGACCGAGGCATCTAATACTACATGTGAAAGATAACCTGACAACCAAGCTACGGCTCGTTGATACTCTTTGCTCGTACGATCGCCAGTCCATTCACTAAGCCACTTGATTCCAGCCCGTACCACATCGCCCGTGCGTTTGTAGTGCATAAGATCAGCCCAACTATCTGATGGATCATGGCTACGGAGATGATGCAGATATGGGAAATCCGGTCCCACAGTACCGGCCTGTAACCATTGAGGATATTTAAGCGTGCTTCGGGCAACCGAATGAAGACCTTTGGATTCTGCCGCTTGTTGCGCTTGTGTAGCAGCTAACATATGAGCAAATGCACCGGGCATATCTACGCCTCCTTCAATGGAGTCTGAACCGCTTGATTGCTACTTCAGAAAGCTACAGTGGATAAAGCCGGCATCGCGTCCCAAACCCGGCCGCGGTACTTCCGGCCATTCGCCTTCTTCGATCGCTTCTGGCCGTCCGCTCCCCAAGCGCCCCATTGCTTGAAGAAGAAAGCCACATCCGCTTGGTCGCATTGTCGCTTGATGCTATCCACCCACTCCCGTTGCATCGGTCTCGCTTTGGGACCCGATTCGCCGCCGACGATGGCCCAATGAATTCCCGTGAGGTCAAATTCTCCGAGGTGCTCCAGAAGAGGCTCGATGGATAAAAACCGTACGTTGACCTCTATCTCCCTCAGCACGCCGATTCTCGGAACGCCGTGCTTTCTGTTTTCAACAGAAACACCGAGCCAAACGTTGGGTGGCACAGTCGTGCCTCGACAGAATTCCGCCATGCGCTCCGCACGTTTGGTGAGTACCTGGAACGTATGCTGTGGCGTTTGCGACATCACGTCGAAAACTTGTCGGATATAGTCGAATGGCACTTTCTCGTGAAAGAGATCGGACATGGAGTTCACGAAATACACCGTCGGTTTTCGGCGCTCCAGGGGTTCGGACAACCGCTCAGGCATGAGGGTGAGGCGGAAACCATTCTCATAGCCGCGCATACCCATAGCGCGCAGGCGTTTAGCCATGGTCTCGGCGTAACAATTCTTGCAGCCAGGTGAAATCTTTGTGCATCCGACTGTTGGATTCCAAGTTTGCTCTGTCCACTCGATTCGACTCTGTGTGCTCATCTGTTTTCCTCCGTAAGCTACAACCGCTCACCACCATCGTTAAAGTGCAGGAAATTCTTTCTGCGTTTTCCACGAGCATCCAAGTTCTTGACCTTGCCACCGGTGATGAGACTCCCCAATGCGCGCTGGAAATCCGCCGGGAACCAATCGGTCGATTCAAGCAGATTGGCGAATTCTTCTTCATCAATTCGTTTCGTGCCTGCAGCCAGATATCGTATCCAATATTGCTCGACCTCGCTTAGGCTGGCGTGCCCTTGTTCTGGGTCTATGAATGAAGCCATACCAAACAGGTCATCCATGCCTGACTTTTTTACGCGCGCATTATGCTTTGTTGAAGCCCTGACATGTTTCTGAACCTGATCGAGGTTTTCTGATATCTTCATGAACTCTATGATACCGCGTGGATGGCTCGTCAAATAAACGAGATGGTATTTCGGACGTTCCTTCTTCCGATCTAACACACGCACATAGGCTGAACGTGCCGACCACTTTCTACCAGAGCGCACACAGCGCTTCAGATTGTCGCGATATGTGCTTAACAGCAATTCTTCCCGCTCTGCGGGATCGAGCCCTTCAGTCTCGATGGTTTCGCCCAGAAGCGCCGCAATATCTTCCTGCCATCCGGACATGGATGCAGTCCGATTCACAAAGTCGTACATGAAATTGATAAGAAACTCGGATTGCGGTCGTCGCAGCAATGGCCTGAGTACCTCGACCCCGACTTCTTTCCAACCAGTGGGATCGATGAAGAAAAACACGAAAGCCCTATTGCCGCACCAACTAAGAATCTGGTCCCGTAGTGCCACGAAATCGCCCGGCAATGCCCGCGCTTCAATCTCGGCAGGGGTGTGCTCTGAAAGGTAACGCTGCAAATGTTCAAAAGCTGGCTTATCCTGTTCTACGTAGAGCGCACGGAAACGCGGGACTGCTCCCATCTGCGCGAGGGCCTGCCGGGTTTTCTCAAGGCTTTGCAGCGAGACCGCGATGGAGGTGCCGCTCAAGTCTTCGCTCTCGTCGGCCCATGGTCCTGCGAAACAATCCACATAGCAGATCTCCTTGATTCCGAGCCTCTTCGAACTCATCCCGACGATGAGAAAGAGCTTTTCCAAATAGCCCTTCAGCAACTCGTGCTTGATGTAGGCCTGCTCTCGCCCCTGGTACGTTTCGGGGACGGTAGTGGTCTTTTTATTGCCCGGCATCCGTCCTCCCTTGACCGGCGAACGATCGTTCGGTAGCGTAACCCCATGTCCAATGACGGTCAATACCTCGCCAAGCTCCAGGACTACTACACCCGGCACCGGGTGCTGCCGTCCTATTCCACCATTGGCAAACTTATTGGACTGGCCTCGAAGGCCTCAGTGGCGGATATGGTTCTACGGCTGAAGGCCGAGGGCTTTCTGGAAAGCACGCCGGGCAAGCGACTCAAACCCGGGCGGCGGTTCTTCGAGCGGCCATTCGCCGAAAGCGTCCGTGCGGGCCTGCCAAGTCCAGCGGCCGACCTGGGACCGGACATCCTGACGATTGATGACTATCTAGTGCCACACCCGTCGAAGACGGTTCTGATCAAGGTCAAAGGCGACTCGATGATTGGCGCGGGCATTCAGCCGGACGATGTCGTCGTTGTGGAGAAACGGACCTCCGCGAATGTCGGCGACATTGTCGTCGCAATCGTGGACAACGAATTCACGCTGAAGCGGCTAGACCGCGAACGGGGCCGGGTCGTGTTGAAGCCAGAGAACAAGTCCTATCCGGTCATCCGTCCGAAAGGCGAGCTTGAGATTTTCGGGGTGGTGGTCGGGCAGTTTCGGAAGTACCGATAACAACTCGGTCGCTCGATCGCAAAATGTGTCAATTCAAGACCTGACCCTGCGCTGCGGGATAACGCTGTGGCTCTGCCGACAAGGCCCCTCCTCCTGCCAGGAGCAGCATGATGCCGATAAACAGTGGCTTCATATTCACGATACTCCCGCGATGGCGCGCGGGAGGCAAACCATTCCCGAGGGGCGGAGTGGGTTGGAACGATTTGGAAAATTGAGGCTGGCTCTTTTGAGTTACGGAAATATCATCAGTCTGGGATATTAGGAAAAATTCCTCTCTGACCCGGTTTTTTGTATTGTAATTAAGCCCAAGCCCCACACAGCAATTCTGCCTGCATCAACACCGTCTTTACCGCCTCTTCCTGTAAGTCAGGCGGGTAGCCGTATTTGTTGAGGATGCGTTTCACCATCACGCGGATTTTGGCGCGGGCGCTTTCGCGCAAGGTCCAGTCGATGGTGACGCTTTTGCGGACTTGGGTGATGAGTTCGGCGGCGA
This sequence comes from Sulfuricaulis sp., assembly GCF_024653915.1. Taxonomy (NCBI): domain Bacteria; kingdom Pseudomonadati; phylum Pseudomonadota; class Gammaproteobacteria; order Acidiferrobacterales; family Acidiferrobacteraceae; genus Sulfuricaulis; species Sulfuricaulis sp. Next base: position 175,483 of record NZ_JANLGY010000004.1, read on the forward strand.
TGACTTTGAGTTGGGCGTCGCCCATGGCTTGCACGGCGGATTCATTCGCGGCCAGCGCGTCGTAGAAGGCGACTTCGTCGTCGGTCAGGCCGAGCTTTTCGCCGCGTTTGCTGGCGGCGTCCATTTCCTTGGCGAGTTTGATGAGTTCTTCGATGACTTCCTGCGTGGCGATGGCGCGGTTGTGGTAGGCGTTGAGGGTCTTCTTGAGTTTTTCGCTGAACAGTTGTGACTGGACGAGGTTGTGCTTCGCGCGGACTTTCAGTTCGTCTTTGAGCAGCTTTTCCAACAGCTCGGCGGCGACGTTCTTGTATTTGAGGCCGCGCACTTCGGCGAGGAACTGATCGGAGAGGATGCCGAGGTCGGGCCTGGGCAAGCCGGCGGCGGTGAAGACGTCGATCACCTGGCCTTCGGTGGTGATGGCCTTGGAGACGAGCTGGCGCACGGCGGCATCGAGTTGGTCAGGCGTCTTGCGGCTGCCGCTGCTTTGTTTGTTGAGCGCAGCTTGCAATGCCTGGAAGAAAGAAATGTCATCACGCACTGCTACCGCCTCATCGCTCGCGGCGCACAGGGCGAAAGCGCGGGACAGTTCAGTGACTACCTGCACGAAGCGCGGCTTGCCTTCATCCTGTTGCAGAATGTGTTCCTGCCCGGCGGGGATCAGCGCCAGCCGCTGCGTCGCTGTGCCCGTTGTCCACGGGTCCCAACTGAAGCCATGCAGCATATCGCCGGCGATACCGTGCTTCTCCAGCATCACGGCGATGGCCTGGGCCATGTCGTAGGTGGGATCGCCCTTGCCGCCACTCTCGGTGTAGGTGGCGAGCGCCTGCTTGAGTTGATCGGCGAGACCGAGATAATCCACCACCAGCCCGCCGGGCTTGTCGCGGAACACGCGGTTCACCCGCGCGATGGCCTGCATCAGCCCGTGCCCGCGCATCGGCTTGTCGGCATACATCGTGTGCAGGCACGGCGCGTCGAAGCCGGTCAGCCACATGTCGCGCACGATGACGATGCGGAACGGGTCTTTGCTGTCCTTGAAGCGGTTCGCCAGTTTGCGGCGCTTGTCCTTGTTGCGGATGTGCGGCTGCCAGTCCGGGCCGTCATCTGCGCTGCCGGTCATCACCACCTTGACCACGCCGCCCTTGCCCTTCTCGCCCTCGATGTCGTCATCCTTGGCGCTGGCCCACTCGGGCCGCAGTTTGATGAGCGCGTCGTACATGTCCACGCAGATGCGCCGGCTCATGCAGACGATCATCGCCTTGCCGTCCAGCGCCTCCACGCGCTTCTCGAAATGCGCGACCAGATCGGCGGCGATCAGCGCGATACGCTTGGGATCGCCCACCAGTGCCTCGATCGTGGCCCACTTGGTTTTCAGCTTCTCGCGGCTGGTCTGTTCCTCGCCTTCGGTGATCTCCTCGAACTCCGCGTCGAGCTTGGGCAGCTCGGCGGCGTTCAACCCCAGCTTGGATATGCGGTTCTCGTAGTAGATCGGCACCGTCGCCTTGTCGGCGACGGCGCGCTGAATATCGTAGATGCTGATGTAATCGCCGAACACCGCGCGCGTGTTCGCGTCGGTCTTCTCAATGGGCGTGCCGGTAAAGCCAATGAACGACGCCTGCGGCAGCGCGTCGCGCAGATGCCGGGCTAGGCCATCGATCAGGTCGTATTGACTGCGGTGCGCTTCGTCGGCGATGACGATGATGTTCCGGCGCGGTGACAGCTCCGGCATCCGCTCGCCCTTCTCGGGCAGGAACTTCTGAATGGTGGTGAAGACCACGCCGCCGCTGGCCACTTGCAGCAGTTCACGCAGGCATTCCCGGTTCGCGGCCTGCACCGGCGTCTGGCCGAGGATTTCGTGACAGCGCTGGAACTGGCCGAACAATTGATCGTCGAGGTCGTTGCGGTCGGTCAGTACCACCAGCGTCGGGTTTTGCATCGCCGCATGCCGCACCATGCGCGCGGCGTAGAACAGCATCGAAAAACTCTTGCCGCTGCCCTGCGTGTGCCAGACCACGCCCGCACGGCGGTCGCCGGGCTTACCGCCGTGCATGCGACCCGACCAATAACTGCCCTGCTCATCGTGCACGACATCGCGCTCGCCCGTGCCGCTGGCGCGCACGGTTTCCTCCACCGCCGCATTCACCGCGTGGAACTGATGGTAGCCCGCGATGATCTTGTGCAACGCGCCGTTGTCCGGATCTTCCTCGAAGACGATGAAATGCTGGAGCAGATCGAGCAAGCGTTGTGGCTCGAACACCCCGCGCACCAGCACCTCCAGCTCCAGCGCCGTTTTCGGCGCGTCCTTCTCGCCGTCGATGGTGCGCCAGACCTTGAACCACTCCTGACTGGCCGTGAGCGAACCGATGCGCGCCTGCACACCGTCCGACACCACCAGCAGTTCGTTGTAGTGCATCAGCGAGGGAATCTCGGCCTGGTAGGTTTGCAGTTGCTTCCAGGCGCTCCAGATCGTCGCGTCCTCGTCCGCCGCATTCTTGAGTTCCAGCACCGCCAGCGGCAGCCCGTTGACGAACACGACAATGTCCGGCCGCCGGTTGTGCTGCGCTTCAATCACTGTGAACTGATTCACCGCCAGCCAGTCGTTCGCCTGCGCATCGGTGAAATCCACCAAGCGCACATGATCGCCCGCGATGGAGCCGTCGGGCCGTTTGTATTCCACCTCCACGCCATCGCGCAGCCTATGGTGGAAGGCGCGGTTGTTGGCGAGGAATGAGGGGGAGTCTGGGCGCAGTACTTTGCGTAGTGCTTCTTCTCGCGCTTCTTCGGGAATAGTTGGGTTGAGGTGCGTGATGGCGGCCCGCAGGCGACCTACCAGCACTACATCAGCGAAGGAATCACGTTCTGCCGCCAACTCGCCGGGCGCCATGTACGGACCATGACCGATCGAATAGCCGAGTTCCCCGAACCAGGTCAGGGCGGCTTCTTCGACGTGGGATTCGTTGAGGCTCATGTGCTTGAGTAATTATGGAAGATATTTGTCATCACGTTTATCGAAGGCTGGGCGCGTTCCTTCCAAAATATCTACAATCCGACGATTAATGAGTGGGTCCTCGATTGAGCCACTGGTATATGTGACGGTGTTTTCATGATCCTTCTGCATCTCTGCGCAGATGACTTGTTCGGCATCGCAGACAACAGCGAGGTTGGGGTTGTGCGTCACCATCACAATCTGGCGTCGTTTTTTCGCGTCTTTAATGCACGGAACTAACGTCTTAAACACAGTCTGGTTATCAAGATTTTCTTCTGGTTGGTCAATCACCAAAGGAATGTCGTCTCGGTCAACAAGCAGATAAAATATTAATAGAAGATTGCCACGCTCTCCGGGTGACAATTGTTCCAACCCTTTTCCATCCCATTGAAGGTTATAGATTGGCGAGAGGAATCCCAGCGAGAATACGAAATCGTGAAGTTCCTGGACTGTCCCATCTTGCCGCAACTGATCCTTCACAAGAAGAGGTTTACCCTCTCGCTCAGCCATCCTCTTAAAGATCATTCTCGTAAATCGAAGAGCTCCAAGTGCGGAATCGAAATTCGCACTATCAATAAGCCTTCTCATCTCAGCCGCACCCTCTTCGTCCCCCATAAATGGCCCCACCTTGCGGCGATTTAGACGACTAAGAAACGCCTCTGAGAATCCGCTCTCTGCCATCGAGACATTGAAGGTGAGCCGGAACTGTTCACTTGCCGCCAGTGGGTGCTGCTTTAAAAAGGTTTGTACCGCGCCATAATAGGTCTCGTAGTAAGTGCGTAGCTTTTGTTTCTCGCGGAATATTTCCAAAACTTTTCGATCACGATGTTTCTGCAATGACTTCAATTGAGCCGGAAGCCCATCTAAGTCGCTAAGTTGCTTTTGCAAATACTTTACAGAGCCAACGGAATCATTAGTGCCAACTATCTTTGCCTTCCCGTCTTCCCATTCCTTCAATACTTGGAGGTATGTCTGATATTCCCTCTGTGGCGCACTCAATTGAGCCTGAAGACTCTCAATCACAGCTACCACCGCCATGCGTTTAAACTCAGGACCATCTGCCGTTTCGGGAGAAAGTTGTACAGCGATAGCCCCTCGTTCGGAGTCCAGCGTATTCAGAAGTGTTTCTATGGGGGTGGTGTTGACCTTAAGAGCAACAATCTCTTTGGCGGTTATATTTAGCTCGCCGAGATCCTGCTCCACCTCCACAAGGAATGCCTCAACATACCGTTGTAGATTTTTAAGTTTTCCGGCCAGCTTTTCAGCAGTTGATCGCTTTTTCGCTGCCGCCGCATCCTTTCCCCTTAGCGCAGACAATTCAGTTTCCAGCGTTTTTAGCTCACCCTGCTTCACTTCTAACGCATCTGCCGCTGCCTTGGATTGTTGTTGGACAGCGGGGTCAGCATCAGGCTTGGGTTTATCTTGTGGGCGCGCGTGGGTGTGAGCATCCAGCTCACGGTTTTTCTCTGCCAGATGGGCTTCGATCGTCTTACGATATTGGGGCAGCAATCGCTCCCCTGTAGTTACAATTAGTGCATTGTACTCCTGTAGCTTCGTGACATATTGAGCGATCGCCTGATTAGTCTCTTCGCTTCGATGGGCAAGCAACTCGTCGAGCGTAGCAAAGCCCAGCCTCTCAACCTCTGGCACATGGGAGAAGATGACTTGCTGGAGCTCATTGTAAAACCGCCCCCCCTTTCCAGAGCCAATCTCATTACAGATGTCCTCTAGGTAACTTTGCGGAATATACTTTACCTTCTCAACGGCATCGGGGCTGGGATTGGCGTCGAGACTTGGAACGGTATCAACCGTTCCATCCGCCCATGATAGTGACGCGTGAAATTGTCGTGATTTGTTGTTTTTAGTCCTTCGGAATTTTTCTGGGGTGAGGAAGCTGAATGAAAGAAACCGTGGCGTGCTACCCAACAATCCAATGATGTCCGAAAGCGCGCTCTTTCCGCTTCCCTTGTTACCAATCACTGCCACCAATTCGCTATTCAGGGGAATAGAGGAATCGAACCACCTTTCGGTAGTAGTTGCTGCGGGAAGCCTTCTGACATCCACGGAATTAGCCACGCGCGTCGCACGTCGCGCCGCTCTCGTGAGACTAGGGGGTATTTCGCCAACAAAGACGCGGTCTTCGGGCTCGTTTAATAATTGACGGAGTCCGTGAAATGTAGGGTCTGCCTTTATCCAAGTGTGGCGCCCCTTATCCGGCATAAACAATTCATCGAATGTGTGCGAGTCAGAACTATGCACGCAAGGCTTAAGACTTTTAAATTCTGCTATGAACTCTTCTATGGATGCATGCTTTTTTCCGAGCGCAAACTTGCGTGTTCCATTATTAGCAGACAGGAGAAAATGAGATTTCTGGATGAGAATCTTCCGGGACAAGTGTCCTTGGCCGTTCCAATTACACCTAGAAAGATCCTCATCGCAGGGCAAGATCAGCAAATAACGATCTTTAAATATCGAAGGCTTGCCCTCTAAAATATCGCTCACCTCAGCGTGATCTACGACCGCATTCATCATTCCGACGAACAAATCAGTGTATTGACGAAACTTCTCGTGCTGCTCTTTGAGGCGCCTTCCCAATTCAGCAAGGTGCCTCATCGTCAATGGCCAACGTTCGTCTCTACTCTCTGGGTTTGCCTCTGCCGTGAATTTCAGCTCACGCAGGAAATGCTCTTCAATATCTTCAGGCGACACACCGTCGGAAAATATCACATGGAAGTTTACTCGACTATCTGCTCCGTCCGGGTCCCGGACAATGATTGAAGTTCGTAGTTCTATGTTTGGCACGAATAGGATCCGAGAAACTTTCTCTGCCAGCTCATCCCCAACGAGCTGCCTTAATGCTTCCATATCTGCCAGCAATTGTCTGATCTCGCTATATCCTTGGATCGTGAAATAATCAGTAATCCCAATCACAGCAATGTCTTCTTGGCATGCCTTTTCGATAAGCTGTTTGGCATAGGCCGGGAAATCTGATCCAAATCCGTTATTCAGTGCTGAATACGGCGTGTGAACTTGGAGGTCCCATTTTCTCCATTCGGAGCCACGAGGATATGTTGCATGAGCCATAGCAGTAGTCATCCTTGAGTTGAGGACACCGACACCTCGCCGCTCAGTAGCTTCGGCAGCAGCGTGTCGCGCAGGGTGGCGAGAGTGCGGGATTGCTGCTCATAGGCGTGAATCGCAGCGAAGATTGGTGAAATCTGCATGTCGAACGCGTCAAACACTTGCCGTGTCGGGATAATCTGTTTACTCATGTAAGCATGATTGCGATTCAGCCCAGGTACCGCCGAGTCAGCGCTGAGGTTGGAGAGGCCATGATTTGAGAGTGCGTAATAAAGGAAGTAGAGACTCCGGCAATCTCCTATAGGCACCACGTAGAAAGTTGTATCGATTGGAAAGAAATCGCAATGTGCCCAGGTTATAACCCCTGGATTACCTTTGCGCCCCACGACGATACCTGGACCCGAGACCAGCTTTTCATCATGCCAGCCAACAGGTCCGTTAGCGCCGTAGACACAGATGGGGCCATTCTTTCTGTTTTCTGCTTTCAATGGTTTCCCATATGCGAGTTCAATTACTTCCCCGAGCGACTTCACTCCCCACCCCTGCGGGACATGGCCGAGGGGGGAGTCTTGGAAGGTGGCGGGGAAAAGGGCGGCGGTTTCGGGGTCGAGGCCGGTGGGTGGGCGGCCGTCGAGTTTGGCGCGGACAGGGTCGAAATCCACGAACCAGCTCTGGAACAGCGCCCGCGCCATCGCCTCCAGCGTCGCGTTCATCCGCCGGTTCAACTCGATCTTGTCGTCCAGCGAGCCGAGGATTGATGCGATGGCTTTTTGTTCGGAAAGGGGTGGGAGCGGAATCCGGCACGTTTTGAGATCGTGCACCTTGATGCTTTTTTGAACCGTCTCAATGGTTCGACCGTGAACCTCATGCTGGAAGAACGAGTCGTTGATTGCGTAATAAAGGAACCGCGGGTCCGCCTTTGAGCGATTAACTCGGAACCCAAGGACGTTCTGCGCAATACAAAACTTGGGCGTCGCCGGCACCATGCAGGAACGAGCAATCGAGCCAACCGTTGAGAACAGGATGTCACCCGGTTCGAGGTGAGCCCTGAACCAGGTATCCCATGTTTCTTGGTCCACATACTTAGTGTCGTCAAATACTGGGTAGAGACGGTCTTCCTGAATGTGTTTTACCTCAATGAGCGGATAGCCAATTGCAGAAAGTGGCGGAGTCTTTCCCCGGTTATCAATGTTCTTCTCAAGGACACTGACGAAGAGTTCGAGGCTATAGGTCATGCCCAAGTCCCCTTAGGTTCGTCTTAATTGCCTTCTCCAGCTTCGCGGACTCTTCAAACTGGGCACGCAACTCTGCAACGAGCCGCGACATTTTTTCCTCGAAAGGTTCGCCGTCGTCTTCGATATCCTCGGCACCGACGTAGCGGCCGGGTGTAAGAACATGGCCATGCGTGGCAATTTCGGTGGTGGTAGTGGATTTGCAGAAGCCGGCGATGTCTTCGTAATTTCCAGCGCCTTTGTCGCCGCGCCACGCGTGGTAGGTGGAGACAATTTTCTCAAGGTCGGCGTCGGTCAGTTCGCGGTGGACGCGGTCGATGAGGGTGCCGAGTTTGCGGGCGTCGATGAAGAGGGTTTGTTTGCGGCGGTCTGTTGATGATTCTGGATTCCGGCCTGCGCCGGAATGACGGGCTCTTTTATTCTTCGTCAAGAACCAGAGGCAGACGGGGATCTGGGTGCTGTAGAAGAGTTGGCCGGGTAGCGCGACCATGCAGTCGACGAGGTCGGCTTCGATGATGGCGCGGCGGATGTCACCTTCGCCGGACTGGTTGGAGGACATGCTGCCGTTGGCGAGGACGAAGCCGGCGCTGCCGGTGTTTGCCAAGTGGTGGATGAAGTGTTGCACCCAGGCGAAGTTGGCGTTGCCTTTGGGCGGCACGCCGTACTGCCAGCGCACGTCGTCGTCTTTGCGGAACCAGTCGGAGTCGTTGAAGGGCGGGTTGGCGAGGACGAAGTCGGCGCGCAGGTCGGGGTGCAGGTCGCGGCGGAAGGTGTCGGCCTGTTCGGGGCCGAAGTCGGCTTCGATGCCGCGCAGGGCGAGATTCATCACGGCGAGGCGGCGCGTGGTGGGGTTGCTTTCCTGGCCGTAGATGCTGATGTCGCCGAGTTTACCGCCGTGGGCTTCGACGAATTTTTCCGATTGCACGAACATGCCGCCGGAGCCGCAGCAGGGGTCGTAGATGCGGCCTTTGTAGGGGGCGAGCATTTCGACCAGCAGGCGCACGATGCAGGACGGGGTGTAGAACTGGCCGCCGTTCTTGCCTTCGGCGCTGGCGAACTGGGTGAGGAAGTATTCGAAGACGCGACCGAGGAGGTCCTTGGAGCGGCTGGCGACATCGGCGAGTTGGATGGAGCCGATGAGGTCGATCAGTTCGCCGAGGCGGTGTTTGTCGAGATCGGCACGGCCGTAGTTTTTGTTGAGCGCGCCCTTGAGGCGCGGGTTGTCGCGCTCCAGCGCGACCATGGCGTCGTCCACGTCCTTGCCGACGCTGGGGAGTTTGGCGCGGGATTGCAGCTGCGCCCAGCGGGCTTCCTTCGGCACCCAGAAGACATTGGCGGCGAGGTATTCGTCCTTGTCTTCGGGGTTGGCGCCGGCGTAGTCACCCTTGCCGGCGAGGAGCTTGGCGCGGTGTTCCTCGAAGCTGTCGGATATGTATTTGAGGAAGATGAGGCCGAGGACGACGTGCTTGTATTCCGCCGCGTCCATGTTGTTGCGCAGCTTGTCGGCGGACAGCCAGAGTTTGGCTTCGAAGCCGAGGGTGGCGCCGTTGTCTTTGGCTTTGTTGGGTTTTTCGGTAGTTTTCTTGCCTCTTGCCACTGACTGCCCTCCTCCAATCCCTTTTATTTATTAAGGCATCGTAACACCGGGGTCCACGGCATACACCATGACGGGGTTTCGATAAACCTCGAAAAACCTGTGTCCCCGCCCCGGCCAACAACATGCAGGGGCAGTCTCTACACCCCCACCCTAACCCTCACCCCGTCAAGGGGGAGGGAAAATGAGGAAGACTATTTTTTTACCAAGGCGAGTGACACCCGAAGCCGGGTCACAAGACCGAGCACAGCCGGGTAACGGGCAGCAAGATTTTCCATTGAGCGCAGCGCGGCCTCGGCATCTTCGGGGCGACTGGCTTTCTTGTAGCCGACGGCGGCACGGTGGTACCACTCGATGGCTTGCTCCTTATCCGTATCCTCGCGGCCGTGCTCATGCAGATGCGCGAGGCTCATGGCCGCCTCGGGCATCCCGTTTACGGCGGCTTTTTCGTACCACTCGGCGGCTGTGGCTGGGTTCTTCTCGACTCCCCTGCCATCGGCATACATCGTCCCAAGCGCGTATTGGGCCTCGGCATGGTTGCGCTCGGCGGCGAGACGGAAATATTCGACGGCTTTGGTTTCATCACGATAGGTGCCAGTACCGGCGGCATGGAGCCGGCCGAGTGCACAGAGCGCACGCGGGTAGTTCTGCTCGGCCAGCGGTCGCAGGTGTTGGAGCGCTTCCTGGTAGCGGTGGTCATGCAGGGCAGCCATACCCAGTTGGTAGCGATCCCAGTCCGGGGTCTCAGGTTGCTTCATGCGATATATCTGCCAGGTGGCGGCGATGACCGGGGACATCAACAGCAGTTGCAGCCCGAAGCTGTTGACGAATTTAATGACAAGCACCAGCACGACGAGCCCGGTGATGAAGATCACCGGAAGGATCGCGCTCGTGGCCGTGATGAAGTTGAGCGTGGTATACCACTTCTCGTCCTGGGTCAGGTCCAGCTTCTCCTGCACCAGCTCTTTGGCCCAATGCCGCTTGCTGCGAAATACCGCGAGGCCGATGGCGAGCCCGAAGGCGGCACCGGCGAGGTGGGCGACGTAGTTCACATAGCTGCGGCCGTACGAGACCTGATAGAGCAAATCCCAGCCGACGTACCAGGTGGCGACGAACCACGCCGGCACGGCGAAGGTTCCGGCGGACAACAGGAACCAGAACGCGAAGCGGATCCTGGCGCGCGGCAGGAAATAGACGAACAGCGCCATCATCCCCATGACCACGCCGGACAGCCCCAGGGTCGGCCGGGGGTCTTCCACCCAATGGCTGATGATTTGATCAAAGCTGCCGATGGCCAGCGCCAGCATCACGAACACCGCCATGAACAGCACCGGGCCGAGGACGAGCTCGACCGCGGCGGCGAAGGCGAAGAAGAAAATGAGATTGAAGATGACATGCTCCCAGCTCCCATGCGCCACGCTGCTGGTCAGCATGCGCCAGGGATTGAAGGCGGTGCGCTCCTGCCAGAGATTGGCGGTGAGCAGCGCCGGGGCGTGAGCAAGGTAGGCAGCGAACAGCGTGCGGTAACGCTGCGCCGCCTCGCCCTGCCCGTTCCGCTCCATGTCCTGAACGTGCCATTCGGCATGGGCGGTTGGGTCGGGAGAGTAATAGGTATGCCACATCGCCATGGCACAGCTCAGCTTGTAACCCCGCCACCAGGTGAAGCCGGCGGCGGGCTTCCCGTCATCGGCCTGGGCGCAGAATGCCTCGGTGTATGCCTCGACCCGGGAATTGCTTTGCGCCTGCGCGAGGTAGATCACGAGACACAGCAGCGAGATGGCGATGGTCATCACCGGCCATTTGTGCAGTTTGAGCTGGGCGCGATAGGGAAACAGGAACATGCCGGAAAGTATAGGCCGGCGGGTTGGCAGGCGCGGCGATCGACTGGTACGCGCCCTACGGGGTTTCCATGCAGGTCGGGATTCGGCTTCGTTCTCACCCCGCCTTGAGTGGACTTACTTATCCGCCAGCAAATTCATGATCAACCGGATCATCAGCTCCTTGTTGCGCGGTTCGCTCTCGGCGGTGAGCAGCGCCAGGGCCACGAGGGCGTTGTCGTTGATTTTCGGCACGCCGTTGACGTCTTCGAGGTAATCGTTCGCGCGCAGAAACAGGATGAACAGGAACGAGCCGATACGCTTGTTGCCATCAGTAAAGGGATGATCCTTGATGACGAAGTAAAGCAGATGCGCCGCTTTTTCCTCGATGCTGGGATAGAGCGGATCGCCGCCGAAGGTTTGTTCGATGGCGCCGAGGATGCCAATGAGTTGTTCGGTGCGCTCCTGGCCGAAAAGGTTCGAGGCCTCGCCCTTCTCCATCAGCCGTGCCTTGAGCATGTTTATGTTTTCCCGCGCCCGGGCGTAGTCGATGGCGACGCGCGCAGGCCGGCGGCGCTCGGGAACGCTCAGCGTGTTATCGTCATACTCCTTGAGCAGGAGCCAGGATTTGGCATAGCGCGCGATGACGTCCAGCACGCCACGGCCATCTTCGGTGACGAGCTCATGCCGGGTCAGCGTGCGGGACAGCAGCTGCACCGCCTGCTCCATCTCGATGCCCCGCTCGCTCAGGCGGCGCTCGTTCAGCGTATAGCCGCGGACCAGGTGGTCCTTGAGGGTTTGGGTGGCCCAGATGCGGAATTGGGTGCCGCGTTTGGACTTCACCCGGTAGCCGACAGAAATAATGACGTCCAGGTTATATAGCTGGGTATCGTAGGTTTTACCGTCCGCGGCAGTTATCCGGAAATTCCGGATAACTGAAGATTTCTTCAATTCCCCGTCTTTGAAGATATTCCTGAGATGTTCAGAAACCGTCCGGACGTTCTTGTCGAACAGTTCACCCATCTGTTTCTGGCTGAGCCAAACGGTGTCGCCATCAAGCGTTACATCGAGGGCAGCCTTGCCGTCCTCCGTTTTGTAGAGAACCACTTCGCCCAGATTATTCTGCCGGTTGTTCATTTTTCGTCCCTGGAAGGTTTCGTAAACCGGGCAAGATTATAGAGCCCCTTTCCAGATTATTGGCCCTAGATATAGGGGGGATGTCAGAAACGGAATACGACGCTGAATTTTCCGGTGACATTTCTCACCCCCACCCCCGGTTTCCCGTCCGGGGTGCGCCGATTCACGGCGCACCCGTTCGGCGGCATGGAAGTCCACCGGACTTCCATGACTACTCCGCCTCACCCCCATCAAGGGGGAGGGAGTTTAATTTTGAGATAGATTCTAATCAGAAACACCCTCGTGCGCCGCGGCCCGTTTTTCGGTGGGCGGCGGCACGCTGGCCATGGCCAGATCGCGCAGGCTGCGGCCGCGCAGCGAAGCGTCGGCGGCCTCGTCCAGGCGCGCGAGCAATATCTCCACCTCGGCTTCGTGCGGCAGGATTTCGGCGTTCAGGCCGGGCTCTTCTTCGGCACTGCGCAGGGTATCGAGCAGTTCCTTGACGGTGATCGTCTCGAAGGAACGCGCCGGAAGATAACGCGGCGGAACGTCGGCGGTTTCGGTGATGTAGCCGGCGCGCTGGATGGCCATGATCACGGATTCGACTGTTATCACCGGCACCCCGAGCCGGCCGGCGAGGGATTCGAGCGACCAGGCCGGGGCGTTGGTGTAGTAGTTGCGGCCGATGAACGTCGCGATCAGCAGCGCGATCTTTTCCTTGACGCGGTTGCTGAGCCGGAACTCGCGCCGCGGCGTGGCCAGCAGCGCGGGATACTGGTGATAACAGGCGATGCTGGCGCCGACGAGCACGATGAGCCAGTTGAGGTACAACCAGATCATCGAGAAGATCACGATCGCGAAACCGGCGTAGATCGCGGTGTACCTGGTCGAGCCCGCGATGAAGGCGGCCAAGCTCCAGCCGAGCGTCTGCCACAGCACTCCGGCGACGCTGGCGCCCACCAGCGCCGAACCCAAGCGCACGCGGGTGTTGGGCATGAGCACATAAACGAAGGTGAAGCCCGCGATCACGAGCAGGAATGGCAACAGCGCGGCCACGAGTTTGACCAGGGCGCCGAGGGGTTCAATGGCGATCAGCCCCTGCACCGTGCTACTGCCGAAGAACGCCGCCGTGACTCCCATGGCCGAGAAGATCAACAACGGGCCGATCATGAGCACGCTCAAATACTGGCTGAAGCGCTGCGACAGCGGGCGGGCGCTTTTGACGCGCCAGACGAAGTTGAAGGCGTGTTCGATCTTCTGCAGCAAGGTGATGACGGTGTATATAAGGAGCCCGAGGCCGAGCGCACCGAGCACGCCGACCTGGATGTTATTGACGAAGCCGATCACTTGGTCGGTGATCTCCACCCCCTGCTCGCCCAGCGGGGCCAGCAGCGCCAGCAACGCCGGGCGCACCTGGTTTTGCACGCCAAATCCCTTGAGCACCGAGAACGCCAGCGCCAGCAGCGGCACCAGCGACAATAATGTGGTGTACACAAGGCTCATGGCGCGCAAGGTGATCTGGCCTTCGCCGATGTCGCGCCCGACGGCGTATAGCGTGCGCAGGGGTAACAAGAACCAGCGGCGCAGCATGGGGGCCGTGCCGAGATCCTCGCCCCAGAGAAAATTATGCGAGTGCTGCGTTATTTGCTTGAGGAGTTTCATGGAATCTGTAAACCGATAAGGTCAGACTCGATTGAAAATGGCCAGACCGCCGACCACTCCCTTTTGGAGATTTTTGATGTTACAGGGGTTTAGCACGAACTTAAATTATCCTGCTGATACTCCTTGGAAAACTTAATGGTGCCCAGGGCCGGACTCGGACCGGCGGATTATCAGGACGTTTCTTTGCCGACCTCGGCAAGTAACTGTTGCGCTCGCTTCAGGAGTTCAGGCAGCTCATGCCTGATGATTTCCCATACGACTTCATGGTCTACTACGTCGTAGCCATGAACAAGAATGTTGCGGAATGAAATAATTTGTGGCGCAGGGCCAATTTGGCGAGAGACTTGGGGGTCCACGCGAGACAGGCGGTTCAACGCCTCGCCAATGATCTCGAAATTTCTTTCAACGGCCTGTCTGCGAATTCGGTCACGGGCATAGGTCTCGAGCGTTAGCGAAGCTACTGCTTCCAGGATGAACGTTGCCGAGTCGCGAATATCCTCCAAAAGCTTCGGGGCCTTATGCTGCATAGAGCATGGTCCTGCTCTTATTGACCTCGCGAATGAAGTAGGGGTTGTGCATGGCGCGGGCCATCACGAGATCCACCTTTCTTTGAAATAGCAACCTGAGCGCTTCAAGCAAACCAAAGTATTGATCGGCGGCATTCGTTTCCTTGGATGGGTGAAATTCAACCAGAAAATCGAGATCGCTAGTCTCCGGCTTGAAATCTCCGGTCGCGGCTGAGCCGAACAGCTCCAGGCGCTTGACGTGGTAGCGCTTGCAGAGCTGGTCTAACTCGGAACGATGAGTTTCAATAAGTGGATTCATGATGATTTGTAAAGAATAACCCAGAAATCGCTAAATGGTGCCCAGGGCCGGACTCGGACCGGCACGGAGGTTGCCCTCCAAAGGATTTTAAGTCCTTTGCGTCTACCAATTTCGCCACCCGGGCTTCGGGGTTGAGTGTAATAGATGGGTTGGTGCTGCGAAAGGAAGGAGAAAATGGAGGCTGGGGCCGGAATTGAACCGGCGTACGCGGCTTTGCAGGCCGCTGCATAACCACTCTGCTACCCAGCCTAAACCTGCACAAAAAAGGGAGGACCCGGCTTATGGGTACCTCCCCGAGTATCTGGAGCGGGAAACGAGGCTCGAACTCGCGACCTTAACCTTGGCAAGGTTACGCTCTACCAACTGAGCTATTCCCGCAGGAGTTGTGCATTGTAAGGATGGGCTGATTTCTGTCAAGAAATTTGCTCGTAATACCTTGTTTTATAGCCAGTTGCAAAAGAATTGGTCTCACCGCCAAGACGCCAAGCGCGCCAAGATAAAGAATTGGGGTTCACGATGAAAAACTAACTGCCAAGTCTGGCGGCGTGCCTTGTTGATTTGACTGCCAAGCGAATGTGTTCAGAAGCCTGTAGAGCTTTAATGACCCCGAAAAGGCTTTCCGCCGTGGGATTTCCGCTCGGGCCTAGCATGCGTTGCAGGCTTTTGCCGGGCAGGCCGGTTTTCTTTGCCAGAACTTCGAAGGTGATGGTGGCGTTGACGTAGTCGCGGAGCATTGCCTTGCCGGCTTCAAGATCGCCAGCCAGCAGTTCGTTAATGGCCTCGGTCAACATTGCTTCACGGAAGCGAGTATCGTCTTGGGCACGTGCCCAGACTGTCTCACGGAACTTGCGTGTAATTGGCATAATCGTTACCTCTTTTTGCGTGTCCTGTATTCCCGCCAACGCTGCCGGGCCAGCTGAATGTCTACGTTCTGGCCTTTTTTGGTGCCGCCACCGAGAAGGATGATCAGAACCGCCCCATCTTGTCCCAGGTAAATTCGATAGCCTGGCCCGAAATCGAGTCGGTATTCCGAGACGCCCTGCCCGACCGGCTTTACGTTTGAGAGGTTTCCCTGCTCCATCCGGTACAAACCCGTTGTTATCTTTGCTGCGGCAACAGGGTCCAGACGGGAAAACCACTTTGCGAAAGGCGATGAACCATCCTGCTCCAGATATTCAACGACCTTTTTCGCTGACATACCTTATAGTAACATGTAAGTTACTATTATCAAGCTACGCGGCTGCACCCTTCCGGTTTGTAGACGCGCTCTTTCGAGGCCGGGTCCTGGGCCAATTTGTTGGCCGGGCGGCGCGGGCGGCGAGTGAATTCGCCGCCGCAGTTGGGGCATACGCCTTTCAGAACGGTATCGACACAGGTCGCACAGAAGGTGCACTCGTAGGAACAGATGCGGGCCTCTCTCGACTCCGGCGGGAGATCCTTGTTGCAGCATTCGCAGTTAGGGCGTAACTGAAGCATGGCCTTCTCCTTGGGTTGGGAGATTCGTCATGCCGGCGAAAGCCGGCATCCAGATATCAAACTGGACCCCCGGCTTTCGCCGGGTTGACAGCTAAAATAGTCTTGATAAATCAATCGAACGATTTATATAAATATACTGAAATCATTACGAAAAGTTCAGCCTTGACGCGGGGCGATGAGATCGGGCCAGGCGGCCTTGAGATAGATCAGCATGGACCACAGTGTCAGCGCCGCGGCGAGGTACAGCAGCACTTCGCCGATGCGAAAGATCGGCAGGCCCCAGAAGGATTGCGACCACAGCAGGAACGGGATGGCGACCATCTGCGAGACGGTCTTGATCTTGCCCAGGGAGGACACCTTCACGTGCGAGCGTTTGCCCACCTCCGACATCCATTCGCGCAGGGCCGAGACGGTGATTTCGCGCCCGACGATGACCAGCACCATGACGGCAAACAGGCGGATATCCAGCACCAGCGCCTGCACCTTGGGGTCGGCCACCAGCATGACCAGCGCTGCCGCGACCATGAGCTTGTCGGCCACCGGGTCGAGGAAGGTCCCGAAGTGCGTGGTTTGCTCGAGTTTGCGCGCGAGATACCCGTCCAGCCAGTCCGTGAGCGCGGCTAAAACAAACAGCACGGTGGCGAGCACGTGGGACCACGGGTGGGTCCAGTAATACGCCACGATAAACGCCGGGATCAGCACGATGCGCAGAAGCGTGAGGATGTTGGGGGCGTTCAGTAACATTTGTCTTATTGTTCCTCGCCATGAAAGGCGTCATAAATCTTTTGCGCGAGCTGCGGGCTGATGCCGGGCACGCGCGCCAGGTCTTCGACACCGGCGCGGGCGACCTCGCGCAGGCCGCCGAAATTCTTGAGCAGCGCCATGCGGCGTCGGCCACCGATGCCCGGAATCCGCTCCAGGGTCGAGGTGGTGCGCGTCTTGCCGCGCCGCGCCCGGTGCCCGGCGATGGCGAAGCGATGCGCCTCATCGCGAATCTGCTGGATCAAATGCAGCCCGGCGGAAGTGGCGGGCAGTATAGTGGGCCGGCCGGAGCCGGACAAGAAAAGCTGCTCCTGGCCCGGTTTGCGTTCGCGCCCCTTGGCCACGGCCACGAGCTTGACGTCGGCCACCTGCAATTCCTGCATCACGCCTTCGGCGGCGGAGAGCTGGCCCTTGCCGCCGTCGAGCAGCAGCAAATCGGGCAAGCGGCCTTCGCCCTCTTTCACCTTGCGGTAACGGCGCGTTAGCGCCTGGGTCATAGCGCCGTAGTCGTCGCCCGGCTCGATGCCTTCGATGTTGAAGCGGCGGTAATCCGATTTCACCGCGCCGCTGGCGTCGAACACCACGCACGAGGCCACCGTGGCCTCGCCCATGGTGTGGCTGATGTCGAAGCATTCAATGCGCTCGGGCATGGATTCAAGCTTGAGCGCATCGCGCAGCGCCTCGAAGCGGCCCTGCATGTCGATTTTGCTGTCGAGGTGGCGGCGCAGTGCATCAGTGGCGTTGAACTGGGCCATTTGCAGCCAGCGGCGCGGGGCACCGCGCGGGTTGACGGTGAGCGTGATTTTTTTGCCGGCCTGTTCAGTAAAGGCGCGCTCAAGCAGCGGGCGGTCAACGATGGCCTCGCTCAGGTAAATGCGCGCCGGGATGGTGCGGCCAGAGAGATAGTATTGCGACAAAAACGCGTCCAGCATTTCCCAGGGCGTGGATTCCGCGCCCATGCGCGGGAAGTACGACTTGCTGCCGAGGTTCTGCCCGCCACGAATCCAGGTAACGACAATGCAGGCGGCCTCCGGCGTGGCAGCAATGGCCATGGCGTCAGCCTCGCCGCCCTCCCCCGTGATGTACTGCTTTTCCTGGATGCGCTTGAGCATGGCGATGCGGTCGCGCATGAGCGCCGCGGTTTCGAAATCCTGCTTGTCCGAGGCCTGTTCCATTTGTTTGATGCTGTCGCGGATCAGGCTCTGGCTCTTGCCTTCCATGAACATCACCGCCTGCTGCACGTCGGCGGCGTAGCGCTCGGGTGTGATGAGGCCGACGCAGGGGCCGGAGCAGCGCTTGATCTGGTATTGCAGGCAGGGTCGCGAGCGATTGCGAAAGAAACTGTCCAGGCACGGGCGCACACGGAAAATCTTTTGCACCAGGTTCAGCGTTTCGCGCACGCCGTAGGACGACGGATACGGGCCGAAGTAACGCCCCTTCTCGCGCTTGGCGCCGCGATGAAAACCGATGCGCGGGTATTCCTGCGTGTGCGAAATGAAAATGTAAGGATAACTCTTGTCATCGCGCAGCAAAATATTGAAGCGCGGGTGCAGTGACTTGATGAGGTTGTATTCCAGCAGCAGCGCTTCGGTTTCGGTGTGAGTGACGGTGATCTCGATGTTTTGCGCCTGCTGCATCAGCAGCATCACCCGCGCGGCGAGGCCGCTGGCACGAAAATAACTCTGCACGCGCTTGCGCAGGTTGCGCGCCTTGCCGACGTACAACACCTCGCCCTTCGCGCCCAGCATCCGATAGATGCCGGGCTTGGGCGGCAACGACATGATCAAGGCTTTGGGGTGCTCGACGGGCATGGGTTAATTTATCTGATTATTCACCGCAAAGACGCAAAGAGCGCGAAGACAGATGTTTAAAGCTACGTTCCTTCCCCCTTCACGGGGGGCGAGGCGTAAACGGGAAAAGGTCCGGTGGACCTTTTCCCCGCCGAGCGTGTACGCGAGCTTTCCGAGCACCCCGGGCAGGAAACAGGATGGGGGTGAATGGTGCCAACTGCATAACTTCATCACCCCCACCCTAACCCTCCCCCATCAAGGGGGAGGGAAATTAAATATGAGGTTGCTCATTTTAACCATTCAGCAATTCACGCGCCCGCCGCAAAATGGCATCGAACATATCCGCCGTCAGGCGTTTGGTCTGGGTGTTGTAGCGACTGCAGTGATACGAATCCAGAAGTTGCAGACCGTTGGGCAGGCGGTGCAGTGCGCCGTGCGCGAATTTGTAATCTTTCTTTTTGAGCTGGAAGGCTTTCAACGCGGCCTCGTGCGCCACCGTGCCGAGCGCGAGCAACACACTGCCCTCTCTGAGTTTCGAAAGTTCGGTGGCAAGATAAAGATTGCAGGTGGCGATTTCTGCCGGCAGCGGTTTGTTGGCTGGCGGCAGACATTTGACGGCGTTGGTGATGCGACAGTCCTTCAGGCGCAGTCCGTCGCGCGGGTGTTTCCCTTCACGCTGATTGGAGAAGCCGTGACGATAAAGTGTTTCGTATAAAAGAATGCCGGCGTGATCGCCGGTGAAGGGCCGTCCGCTGCGGTTGGCGCCGTGCATGCCGGGCGCCAGTCCCACAATCAGCAGACGCGCCTTGAGGTCGCCGAACGGCGGCACCGGACGCGCGAAATACGTCGGGTACATGTCGCGGACGTTGGACAAATGGCTCGCCAGCCGCGGGCAGGCGACGCAATGAGGATCGAATTCGGGCATTGGGACTGTCGGTAAACAACGACACCGATATCCTAACGGACTTCAGGCGGAAACGACAGACGGGAAATAAATAGAATAGACAGGATTAACAGGATTCACAGGATTAAAAAATTAGGGGAATTGAAAAACTGGCAGTTATCGGCGCGCTTTGAAATTGCTCAACACATCCTTGTGATTTTTATGAAAACGTCAGAGTGTTCTTGTGGAAGGATTTTGTAAACAAAAATCCTGTTAATCCTGTAAATCCTGTCTCTTGTTTTTAGCTTACCCGCACCATATTAGTGCCGTAGAAAATCTCCGCCATCTCGTGCGTCAGACGCTGGGTGACGACTTTAGCGTCTTGCGGCGATAGATCGGCCTCTTTCACACCGAACAAATAGTTATCCAGCTTGGAATCTTTCAGCATCATCTTGGTGTGGAAAAGATTTTCCTGATACACGTTCACGTCCATGGCCTGGTAATGCGTGAGCGTATTTTTGTCGACGAAATTCTGTATCGAGTTGATCTTGTGGTCGATGTAATGCTTGGTGCCCTTCACGTCGCGGGTGAAGCCGCGCACGCGGTAATCGATGATCACGATGTCGGATTCGAACTTGTGAATCAAATAGTTCAAGGCGCGCAGCGGCGATATCTTGCCGCAGGTGGAGACGTCAATGTCGGCGCGGAACGTGGCGAAGCCGTTTTCCGGGTGTGACTCCGGGTAGGTGTGCACCGTGATGTGACTCTTGTCGAGGTGAGCGACCACGGATTCCTTGTGCGGCTGCCCGTTCTCGAACAGGCTGGTCTGTACGACACGGTTCTGGGGGTTGCGCGCGGCGTCCGGCAACGGGCCGGGCGCTTCGGGGTTGAGCGGCTCTTCCTGGATCGGCAGCTCGGAGATGAGCATGGTGACGCTCGCGCCCTGCGGGTCGTAATCCTGATGCGCGATGTTGAGAATGTTGGCGCCGATGATGCTCGCTACTTCGCTCAGGATGGCGGTCAGGCGCTCAGCGTTGTACGCCTCGTCAATGTACGCAAGGTATTCCTTTTGAGCCTGTTCGCTGGGGGCGTAGGAGATATCGTAGATATTGAAGCTCAGCGTCTTCGTGAGGTTGTTGAAGCTCTCGAGCCTCAACTTCTTGAGTGGTTTCAGCAGATCCAATTCGTAATGCTCCCGGCGCAAACCGTGTTGACTTAGGCTAATTATCGGACATCCTGCGCGTGAAGCAAATTTTAATTGCGCTCAGGCGATGCCGGTGACAGCACGCACGGCGTCACGGTAGGTGTGATCCTGCGCCAGCGCCATGCGCGTCGGGTACTCGCGCCCGTGCATGCGCACCAGACGTAGGTGCGACACCGGATCGTCGTGCGCACCCAGCCCTTCCAGCACCTGATCGGCGGCCTTGGCGTCGTTGCACACCAGCACCATGTCGCAACCGGCGGAAAGCGCCATTTTGGCGCGCGCGACGATGTCGCCCACGAATTTGGCGCCCTCCATGGACAGGTCATCGCTGAAAATGACGCCCTGGAAGCCCAGTTGCTCACGCAGGATCTTGCGCAGCCAGGTGCTGGAGTACCCGGCCGGGAGCACGTCCACCCGGGTGAACACGACGTGCGCCGGCATGATGCCCTCGAGGCCGTAATGAATCATGCGCTCGAACGGGACCATGTCCTCGGCCTGGATGTCGACCAGCTTGCGATCGTCCACCGGCAGCTCCAGGTGCGAATCGGCCGCGACCGCCCCGTGGCCCGGGAAGTGCTTGCCGGTGGCAGCCATCCCCGCGCGGTGCATGCCGACCATGTAAGCATGGGCGAGATTGGCCACGGACTCGGGATGGGAGTGGAAGGCGCGGTCGCCAATGACGCTGCTCACGCCGCTGTCCAGGTCGAGCACCGGCGCGAAGCTGAAATCGATGCCAATGGCACGCAGTTCGGTCGCCATCAGCCAGCCACTGGTCTCGGCCAAGCGTATGGCGCGCTTGGAATTCTCGTCGTAAATGTGGCCCAGCTCACGAACGGGAGGCAGCGCGGTAAAGCCCTCGCGGAAGCGCTGCACCCGCCCGCCTTCGTGGTCCACCGCTACCAGTAACTGCGGCGTGCGCAGGGAATGAATTTCGCTCACCAGCGCCTCGACCTGCTCAGGCGAGCGGTAATTGCGCGAAAACAAGATGACGCCGCCGACGAGTGGATGCTTGAGGCGCTCGCGGTCTTGCGGGGTCAGTTCCAGCCCCTGAAGGTCGAGCATAACCGGGCCGAGCGACATATTAGCCCTTGATGAT
Organism: Sulfuricaulis sp.; assembly: GCF_024653915.1. Lineage (NCBI taxonomy): Bacteria > Pseudomonadati > Pseudomonadota > Gammaproteobacteria > Acidiferrobacterales > Acidiferrobacteraceae > Sulfuricaulis > Sulfuricaulis sp. The sequence goes on from NZ_JANLGY010000004.1 coordinate 197,004, forward strand.
CACGCGCGTGCCGGCGGCGACGCGGTCGAAGAGGTTAATGAGTTCACTGTTACGCATTTTGACGCAGCCGCGCGAACCGGGGACGCCCATGGGGTCCTCGTCCGGGCAGCCGTGTATATAAATGTAGCGGCGCATGGTATCGACGTTTCCGAAGCGGTTTTTACCCGGTTCCAGCCCGCAGAGCCAGAGGATGCGCGTCAGGATCCAGTCGCGATTCGGGAAGGCGGCGCGCAGTGCCGGCGAGTAAATCTCGCTCGTGGGGCGGCGCGATATCAGCACCGCGTTGGGCGGCAGGCCGGCGCCGATTTTGGCGCGAATATAATGCTCACCACGCGGGGTTTTTTCGCTGCCATCCTGCTCCCCCGCGCCGTTGCGGGCAGTTGAGACGCGCGTGCGCATGAGCTCCTTGCCCTTGGCATCCTTGAGGATCAGGGTCTGGGCCGGGATATCGACTTCAATAGTATGCTGCGTTGTGGCCATGCGTCAGGGTTTGATGAACAGGGCCATGGATTCAACATGGCTGGTCTGCGGGAACATGTCCATGACGCCGGCGGCGGCGAAACGATAGCCGAGCGTTTGCACGAGATATTCACTGTCGCGCGCCAGCGTCGCCGGATAGCAGGACACGTAAACGATTCTTGACGGAAGCGGCTCGACGAGACTCTTGATCGCCTCCATCGCACCGCCACGCGGTGGGTCGAGCAGGAGTTTATTGGCCTGAAAGCTGCTCCATGTCGTGTCTGAACTTTTACGATATAAATCAGCGCTGACAAATTCAACATTCATAATCTGGTTTAAGCGTGCATTGGCTTGGGCGCGGCTGACCAGGCTTGCCTCACCCTCCACTCCCAAGACATGAGCCGCCCGGCGTGCCAGTGGCAAAGTGAAATTGCCCAGGCCGCAGAACAGATCGAGCACCCTGTCATCCGGCGCGAGCTCGAGGAGCTTAAGCGCTTGCGCGACCGTGGCGTTGTTGACGACGTGGTTGATCTGGATGAAATCGGCCGGCTCGAAACGGATTTCCACATCGAAGGCCGGAATCCGGTAAGACAGCGGTTCTGGATTGGCCGGCCACAAAGGCGCGATGGAATCCGGGCGCGACGGCTGGAGATAAATCCGGATGTCATGATGCTCGCCAAACGCGGCGAACATCCCCCGGTCATCCTCCGTGAGCGGGTCCAGATGTCTGAATATCAGCCCCGCGGCGTTGTCCCCGACTGCCACTTCAATTTGCGGGATGCGACCCGGACAGGAAAGCCCGGCGACCAGCTCGTGGAGCGCCGGCAGGAGCGCCGAAACCTTCGGCTCCAGTACAAGACAAGTCTGAAGATTCTCCAGAAAGCTTTTGTTTCTTTGACGAAAACCTATGACGACCCCGCCCTCGCTCGGAACCGAGCGCACACCCAGGCGTGCGCGCCGACGATAGCCGAGAGTTGGGCCAGTAACAGGCGCCAGCCACGACTCCGGTTTGACCTTGCCGAGGCGCTCCAGCTGTTCCGCCAGAATCTGCTGCTTGGCCTCAAGCTGCAACTCTGGGCGCAGGTGCTGCAGGTCGCAGCCGCCGCAGGACCCAAAATGCGGGCATGGCGGCGCAACCCGATCTGGGCTCGGCTCCAGGATTTCCAGCAGTTCGGCGGTATCGTAGCGTTTGCGCCGCTGCAGGTAGCGAAAACGCACCCTCTCGCCCGGCAAAGCGCCTTCGATGAACACCGCCTTGCCGTCGAGGCGCGCCACGCCGCTGCCGTCATGGGTAAAGGAGGTCACCGCGGCGACGGCGGTTTCCTCGCCGGACGGCGAGTCAGTATGCGGACTGGGCTTTTTCATTAAGGGCACAACCATGTGCGGGGCGCTTATTTCCAGGCTTTAAGAAACTCATTGAAGTGTGGCTTATTGGCGTCACGCAGGGTTTTGCGCACCATTTCGGCTTCACGCTTGTAACCGGCCTCGTCGAGGTTGCCGCGCATGAGCTCATAGCGCAAGTAAATAAGATAAGTATTGAGCGCGTCGAACTCGCAGTAATCGCGAATCTCGCCGATCTTGCCATCCAGATACTGGCCCCACACCTCGCTGCCGTGGCGGCCGAGTTTGCCGGGAAAGCCGAGCAGTTGCGCCATCTCATCGAGCGGCGCGCCGGCACGCGGCTGGTAACCGGCGAGCACGTCCATCAAGTCGGTGTGGCGTTCGTGAAAGCGGCTCAGGTAATTATTCCAGCGGAAACTTTGATCGTCGCGACCGTTTTCCCAGTAACGCGGCGCGGAAATACCGTGCGTGAGGCAGCGGTAATGCAATACCGGCAGATCAAAGCCGCCACCGTTCCAGCTCACCAGGGTTGGCGTGTATTTCTCGATGCCATCGAAGAAACGGCGGATCAGATCGGCCTCGCTGGAATCCGGTTCGCCGAGTGACCACACCGTGAGGCTGTCTTCGCGCCGCAACACCGCCGAGATCGCTGCTACGCGCTGCAAGTGATGGCGCAGGAATTCCGATTCGCCGGTTTGTTCGCGGCGCTTGGCAAACATGACCTGTGCGATATCGGCGTCGCTGAGGCCGTCGAGGCCGTACAGCTTGCGGCCGGCGGCAACGTCGGGGATGGTTTCGATGTCGAATGCAAGAATATTCATAAGAAATCTAACCGCGGAGAACGCAGTGTGAGTGGAAAATAAACAATAAACAAGTTCATTCTCTGCGTGCTCAGCGTCCTCTGCGGTGAAAAATTCATAATAATCTTATTCGGGAAATACGTTGGTCGAGAGATAACGATCGCCGCGGTCGCAGATGATGGTGACGATCACGGCGTTTTTCAGTTCCTGTGAGAGCTTGAGCACGGCATGCATGGCGCCGCCGGAGGAGATGCCGCAGAAGATGCCCTCCTCGCGCGCCAGACGGCGCGTCATGTCTTCCGCTTCCACTTGGGTTACTTCCATGACGCGATCAACGCGGTTGGCATCGTAAATCTTTGGCAGGTATTCCTTGGGCCAGGCGCGGATGCCGGGAATCTGTGAGCCTTCGGATGGCTGCACGCCGATGATCTGAATTTTCGAATTCTTTTCCTTCAGGAAACGCGACACGCCCATGATGGTGCCGGTGGTGCCCATGGCGCTGACGAAGTGCGTGATCTTGCCGTCGGTGTCGCGCCAGATTTCCGGGCCGGTGTTTTCGTAGTGCGCGCGCGGGTTGTCGGGGTTGGAAAACTGGTCCAACACCCTGCCCATGCCTTCGCGTTCCATTTTATCCGCCAGATCGCGCGCGCCTTCCATGCCCTCTTTCTGCGTCACCAGCACCAGCTCGGCGCCGAAGGCTTTCATAACGGCGCGGCGTTCGAGGCTCAGATGTTCCGGCATGATGAGCACCATGCGATAGCCCTTCATGGTCGCGGCCATGGCCAGCGCAATGCCGGTATTGCCGCTGGTGGCCTCGATCAGCGTGTCTCCAGGCTTGATTTCACCGCGCGCCTCGGCGTGCTTGATCATGGACAGCGCCGCGCGGTCCTTCACCGAGCCGGCGGGATTATTGCCTTCCAGCTTGGCGAATATAGTGTTCGTGGTCTTGCCCGGCAGCCGTTGCAGCCTGACCTGCGGCGTGTTGCCGACAAAATCTTCCAGAAGTTTCATGCGCAGGATATTAACCTGCGTGCGCCCGTAATGCGACGGGACCGCGGGGGTGCATGGGGCTCATTCAGTCGGTGGTGACCGCTTCCGCTTCGGGAACGACAGCATCTGCCGGTTCCAAATGTTCAAGGATCAGCTGCAGGGACCGATACCCCTGGTATTCATTCACGTCCAGCTTGAAGGCGGCGCGGATACGCCCGTAGGCCGGCGGCTTGCCATCACGGACGCTATTGAAGGCAATCGCATCGAAGGTTTTTTCTACGCCGGGCAGACGCAGGCTGAGCTTGAGGTGTTTCTCGCCGACCACCTTTTGGCTGGCGACTTCGAAGAACCCATCGAACAAGGGCTCAGGAAATCCCTGCCCCCAGGGGCCGGCCTCACGTAATAGTTCGGCGACCGGGAGCGACACCTCGTCCGGCATCAGTTCGCCGTCGCTGACGATCTTGCCTTGCAGATCGTCCTCAGACAGATGACGGCTGACTTCCTCATCGAAGGCGGAACGGAAGGCATCGAAGTGCAGCCGTTCCAGTGTCATGCCCGCGGCCATGGCATGCCCGCCAAACTTGCTGAGCAAATGTGGATGACGCGCGGCAATGGCATCGAGCGCGTCACGAATATGCAGGCCGGGAACAGAACGGGCCGAGCCTTTCATTTCGGTTTCATTGACCGGGGCAAACGCGATTACCGGGCGATGTGTGCGCTCCTTGATGCGCGCGGCCACGATGCCGATCACGCCTTGATGCCAGGATTCGTGAAACAGGCACAAGCCACGGGGAAGGGCCGTCATGTCGAGCTTTAAACCTTCTACCTCGGCAACGGCCTGTTGCTGCATGGTTGCTTCAATGGAGCGGCGTTCGCGATTCAGGGCATCGAGTTGCTGCGCCATGGTATGGGCTGCCGTGAAATCATCCGTCAGCAGGCATTCAATGCCGAGCGACATGTCAGTGAGCCGGCCTGCCGCGTTGAGACGCGGGCCGACGATGTAGCCCAGGTCCATGGCCGTCACGCGTTGCGGCTGGCGACCCGCGACGCGCAACAAGGCCTCGATGCCGGCGCAGGATTGGCCCTGATTGATGCGCTTCAAACCTTGCGCTACCAGGACGCGATTATTGGCATCAAGCGGCACCACGTCGGCAACGGTGCCGAGCGCGACCAGATCAAGCAGTCGGCCCAAATTGGGTTCCGTGATGTTGTGCTCGGTGAACCACCCGCTCGCGCGCAGACGCGAGCGCAACGCGAGCATGACATAGAAGATAACGCCGACACCGGCGAGGTTCTTGCTCGGAAACGTATCATGGGGCTGGTTCGGATTGACGATCACCGTTGCTTCCGGCAGCGACTCGCCGGGCAAATGATGATCTGTGACCAGCACGTCAATGCCGAGGCTGCGCGCCGCCTTAACGCCTTCGTTGCTTGAGATACCGTTATCGACGGTGATGATCAGATTCGGCGATTGTTGTGCCGCCAGCGCGACAATTTCCGGGGTCAGGCCGTAACCGAATTCAAAGCGATTCGGCACCAGATAGCGCACATCCGCGGCACCCAGGCTGCGCAGGGCACGCAAGGCGAGCGCGCAACTGGTGGCACCGTCGGCATCGAAATCGGCCACGATCAGAATACGTTTTTGTTGCCGCAGGGTTTCTGCGAGCAAGATGGAAGCTTCGTCGATACCCTTGAGTTGGGTCGGCGGAATAAGGTGGCCCAGTGATTTATCCAGCTCCTCGCGCGAGGCCACCCGGCGCGCCAGATAGATGCGCTGCAACACCGGGTGCAGATCCATCAGAAAGCTTTCTGACCCCACAGGCGGGCGGCGGATGATTTTGGCGCTGGCGATCATTGTACGGTTTTCGGGAAAGTGCATGACCCTTTCCCGAAAACTACGCCACGTATGATTCTCGGGAAAGTGCATGACCCCTTCCCGAAAACTACGCCACGTATGATTCTCGGGAAAGTGCATGACCCCTTCCCGAGAATCATACTTGACAATGCGACGTCAGGGAACGACGCCAATGCCACCAACGCCGTGCCTGTCGGGATGTCAGCGTGAAATTGACGCCGGCATCGGTCATCAGGGTCAGGCGCACGATGACGCCGGATTTTAAATCGCGCAGCAGCGGTTCCATCCAGTTTTTTTCCAGCCTGTGAAGCATTTCCTGATGTCGCGCTGCGTCATTGTAGAGTGTTGCGCCATGAATCTCATCCAGCACGATCAGATGCTCGCCGGTCTGGCCCGCCTGTTTATGCCATTCGGCATAACCACCCGGGACATTTCCCGCTGCGGTACCGGACAGTTTCGCCAACGACAGGCTTACGGGTTCGTTGCTCCATATCCGCGTCCAGGATACCGGTGCGATGCGGGGAAGCCGACCGCTGCCCCAGAACCACAGGCTGTTGATGGGAAGCTTGCCCTCTTTTTCGCGCTCGACATTGACCGTCGCGGTGTGCAGCAGAATCTGGAGTTCGTTTAGAATGGTGTGCCAAGCCTTTTCGTCCGGACCGCGCGGCAGGAATCCATGGACGTCGCGCCCGACCACTTGCGATAGTGCGGAGGTAGTCAGCTTCGGGGCGCGCATTGGCTTGAGATACCAGCGCTCCGGGTGCGGCGCTTTTAGCAGCCATCCGTCGGAGGTGAAGACTTCCATGATCTCCGCGATCAGGCCACTGGCTTCCTCTTTGGTGACTTCCAGTTTCTGTGCATCGGCGAGAATCAGGCGGTCGCGATCGAGACTCAAGTGCACCGGGTCCGCGCGTAACCACCAATCGTTATCAATCACGCCCATGTCGAACATGCGCGTGACGGCGGCCACCGGCAGATCGGCGTTTTCCTGCCGCACGAGATCGAACAAGGCGAACAGCCCCTCTTCGTAGCCCTGCGGAAAACCGCGGTCGATGACTTCCGCCCGCGACAGCAGCGTCTCGAGCGCGCGCAAAGAACCGTTTTGAGCAGTGTCGCTATCTTGCGGGCTGAGCAATCCGGGGACGTAAAGGGTCAAATGCTGATGGATGGGGCTGTCAGAGACTGTTGTCATTTTTTATTGCTGGTCCCGTGGTGCGCACACTTCATTGCCCGATTTTAAGATATATCGACGTCAAATAATGAAACCGATGAAACGCTTTACCAGTGGCCATTACGGCAAGGATGCTGAACCGGCTACCGATAATTAATCGCCTACCCGGATTTGGCGGTGAATGGCGCGTTTGCTCTCCTTTTCACCTTGATTCCAGCCCTGCCGGGACCCTTGCCGGAGAGAAATGTGACAAAAAACCGGTTAAATCGCCTGATGATCAAGGGTGCTGGCCTGACTTTTGCATAAATATGAGCTAAATCCTTTAGTTAATGGAATTTCAGGCAGGGCGCCTTGACCGCTAAACCAGGGACATCAGCAGCACAGGAAAACGTCGCCAACGACGACGGTAAAGTCGTGGCCATGGACGATTTCGTCCAGTCGCGCAATGCCAAGGCCGCGCTCGACGGCTTTGCGCGCGGGCTGACCCAATTCAAGCGCTGGCGCGACGATATCGCCCAGGCGATTGCCGATTACCAGACCTGGGTGGAACAGCAGGGTTTCTCCGACGGCGAGCAGGATCTGCGCGTCTACGAACTGATCGAGATGTTGCAGTCGGACAAGCTGACGGTGGCGCTGGTGGCCGAATTTTCGCGCGGCAAGACCGAGCTGCTGAATGCCATATTCTTTTCCGATTACAAACAACGACTGCTGCCCTCCGCGGCCGGGCGCACCACCATGTGCCCCACCGAACTGCGCTGGGACGAGAAGGACGGGCCTTGCGTCAAGCTGCTGCCGATCGAGACGCGCAAGACGGCGCTGACCATCTCCGAATACAAGCGCACACCGGTGCATTGGACCACGATTCATATCCTGAAGCTGAGTTCAGCCGAGGAAGTACGCGAAGCGCTCTCGGAAATAACCAAGACCAAAAAAGTCAATCTGCGCGAAGCGCAGGAGCTGGGACTGTACGATCCAAAGCAGCCCGCCAATAAAAACGCACCGATCTCCGGCAACACAGTCGAAGTCCCGGTATGGCGCCATGCCGTCGTCAATTTTCCAAACGCCTTGCTCAAACAGGGGCTGGTGGTTCTCGATACGCCCGGACTGAATGCGCTGGGTGCCGAACCCGAGCTGACACTAAACACCCTTCCCGGCGCACAGGCGATACTGTTCCTGCTGGCCGCCGATGCCGGCGTCACCAAGACCGACCTCGAAGTCTGGACCAACCACGTGAACACGGTGAGAGGCAATACCCAGCTGGTGGCGCTGAACAAGATTGATATTCTCTGGGATGAACTGCATGACGATGCCGCCGTGGCTAAAACCATCGCGAGCCAAGTGGAGGAAACCGCACGCACGCTGCGCATCGACCGTAAGCTCATCTTTCCGGTATCCGCGCAGAAGGGGCTGATCGCGAAAATCAAGGGTGACACCGCACTGGCCGCCAAAAGCGGATTGTCAGCGCTGGAGGATAAACTCACACAGGACCTGATCCCGGCGCGCCACATGCTGATCCGCAACCGCATCGTGCATGAAGTGAGCGGCCGGGTCGAAAGCAGCCGTGCACTGATTGAGGCCAAGCTTGCCGGTGTTAACAAGCAATTGACCGAGCTCAAGCAGTTGAGCGGAAAGAACCTCGATGTGATTCAGAAAATGGTCGTACGCATGCGCACAGAAAAGCAGAAATACGACAAGGAAATCGAGGGATTCCTGTTAACCAAGGCCGCGCTGTCGAGACAGGCGCAGATCCTGCTCGGCCACCTCAGCATGACGAGCCTGGACGAGCTTATTGCGAAAACACGCATCGGCATGAACGAAACCTGGACCACGCGTGGCCTCAAAACCGGCATGGCGGCGTTTTTTACCGGAACCCTCGAACGCATGGAAAAGGTCAGTGCCGAATCCGATGAAATCCGCAAGGTGGTCGAGGCCATCTACCTGCGCCTGCACACCGAATACGGGTTGGCCAAGATCACGCCCCCGCGGCTGTCACTGCTGCCGTTCGTGGTGGAGTTCAAGAAACTCGAAGAGCGGGCCGATGCGTTCCGCGACAGTCCCGTCACGATGATGACGGAGCAACATTTCGTCATCAAAAAGTTCTTTATCACGATGGTGAGCCAGGCGCGGCACCTCTTTACCGAATGCAATACCGCGTCGAAAAACTGGTTCCAGGCAGCCGTATCGCCGGTCTTTGCCCAGATCCAGCAGCACAAGGCCACCATCGACCGCAGTTTCGAGGCCCTGAAAAAGATTCACGAAAACCTGGATACCCTCGGCGAGCGCATTGCCGAAATGGAAACAGTCCGCAAGGATCTTGAAGGCCAGATGAAAACGAGCGAGACCCTGCTGGAGCGCATTCACCGCCCGCTGACGCAGTAACCTGAAGGGCAATATCGGCTTACTTTGATTGCTGTGTCGGGGGCGATGGCTCACCCCGATTGCGCCCCATGGCATACATGATCCGGCCCGGGCCATTTTCTTCCCCCTGTTCCAGCCAAATCAGATGCAAATTGCCTTGCGCGTCCAGCGTGATCGAAGGACTGGTCTTGACACCCTCACCCGATGCCGCCGGCGGCGAGATATTGGTGCTCCAGCCTTCCCCGGTATTCCACGCCAGCCAGATGCTCGAAACATCGTCACGGTCATCGTCCCAGGCAACGATCACGCGTCCAGCCGCATCGCCCGAGATGGCGGGATGCCATTGCGCATATTGATCGGCGAATGAATCCTGCACCAGCTCGTTAATACCGAAACGCCAGCCGCCATCACTGCTGAAAGCGGCATAAACATCGTAACCGGTCTGGTTTCCGCGCTTGTCCATCCATGTCGCGGCAACTTTGTCCTCGCCATACGCGGTCAGCGCAACCCGCATGACACCATTGCCTCGACCATAACGGTCGGATTTTTTCACCACCTCGTTAAGCACCTGCGGTTCGCTGAAATTCCCACGCGTCGCGGCACGGCTGTAAAGCAGCATGGTATGTTGATGCCGGCGATCTTCCCAGGCGATAACCGTTCCTATTTTAGTCACGGCCACCATGGGGTATGACTGGTCGTCTGTTGGCGGCTTGACGTCCACGGGTTTTAGTTTGCCGATGCGGATCAGCTCTTCTCCGGCGCCAGCTTTTAATTCCTGCGTGACGATCCGGTTGAATTTTCCCGCCCGCTGGCACCAGGCGGCGATAATGTGCTGTCCGTCCTGCGTCGCCAGCGCTACCTGTGTGGCGTTCGATCCGCTTATTTTTACCGATGGTCCCAGACCCGAGGGCGTCACCCATCGCGCCCAAATGGCGCTGTCCTGTTCCCAGGCGGCAAGAAACCGGTCTTCCTGCAGCGCCACGATGGTTGGAGCAAAAGCCGATTGCCCGGAGCTGATCCGTTTTGCCGAGGTAAAAACATTACTGCCCGCGGGCTTGAAGCTGACATAGGCCTGCGGCGAGCCGTCGCGATTGTCTTCCCATGCCACAGCCAGCACTTTTTCGGACATGGCAATACTTTTGCGCCCGGTCGCGTCCAGATGCTGAAACACGCTGGATTCGTTGACGGGGGCAACAGCAATCTTTTCGCCGAAGTCCCATCCTTCGGCATGCGTCTGCGTGCTGAAAAATAAAATCAGCGCCAGAGAATATTCACGTTTCATCGAGGCTGCGAAAGAAACTGTTCCAGCGATTTTTTCTTGTAATGTTCGCCGTTGATATATTGATCGTACTTGATGAAGTCCTGTACGGTCTGAAAGCCCGGAACCTTGAGCAGGGATTTACCGTCACTATCCATATAGATAAAAACCGGCGTTACTTTTGCCTTCAGACGCGCACCCAACTCCATCTCCGTTATGCGCTCACCATTTGGCAGCACCAGGCGCCGCCCGCTCTCGGCGTCCACGTAGGAAATTACGTAATGCCGGGTATAGAGTTTTTTCAGCGCCGGGTCGCTAAAGGATTCCTTGTTGGTCTTTTCACAGAATCCACAGCCGTAACGGCCATAGTAGACAAATATTTTTTTATTCTGCTGGCGTGCTGCCTTGAGGGCTTCGTCGTAATGCAGGAAAGCGTACCCGGGAGGCGGATCGGCATAGCTGACAGCCGCAACGACCGTTGCCCACGCTGCCAGTACGATACATGGCCATAAACGTCCCCGCATGGTATCCCCTAGTGTATTAACACTGCTGGAATAGTTAATTATTAAAGACGGGAAATATTACGTTATCTAAACTAGCTAACACGACGCACTTCCCCAAGCTTTTATTCCCGACGAATATGGCCTGCTCAAGCAAGCAACAACTCGTACCAGATCTTGAGGGCTGTGCCCGCTATCAGCACGGAAAGCGCCCCGCGCAGCAGCCGGCGCGGCGTTCTCTGGCTTATAACACTGCCCAATTGCGCACCAATCAGCACGCCGGCAACCAGCACAGCGGACATCAGGTAGGGTATCTGATCGGTTCCCAGGCGGCCCACGAGCACCGCCGCCGAAGAGGCAATGCCCACCGCCAGGGTGGTCCCGATCGTGATGCGCGTCGGAATCCGTAGTATATAGAGCATGGCCGGCACAAGCAGAAATGCCCCGCCCTGTCCGATAATGCCGGACAACAATCCTATTCCGAGCCCTATCACCACTGCCAGCGGTTTATTGAACCGGAGCGATTCCACGTCGGGCTCGGGTCCGTTTTCATGTCTCGGCAGCACCATCATGATGGCCGCGACGATGGCCATGGCGGCGAATACCATGAGCAGAACTTCGGAGGTGAGATAGACCGAGGCAATCGAACCGGTCAGGGAGCCGGCCGTGGCGCTCCCACCCACGGCATACGCCAGCGGCATGCTGACACGGTTATAGCGCTTGTGGCCGATGGCGCCTGACAGCGCCCCGAAAAAGCTTTGCACCGAGGTGATACCGGCCACGGTTTTCATGCTCAGGGCGCCCACCCCCAAGGCCGACGGCACGTACAGCAGCAGCGGCACCATGATGATGCCGCCACCGATACCCAAAAGACCCGACAGGAACCCGCCCAGCAAGCCAAGCGAGAATAACGTCGGGAACAGTCCCGCGTCCATGATCGCCAATTACCCCGGGTTAGCGATTGAAAACCACGGGCGCCTCTGTTCCCTTTGGCGTGGTGATCCGACCGATGATGGCAGTTTCCGCGAAGCCGAATTCTTTGAGCTTGTCCAGACACATTCCGGCCTTTTCAGGGGCAACCGCTATCAGCAGGCCCCCGTTCGTTTGTGGATCGGTAAACACCAGCTGGTGGTCGATATTCCAGTCATCCGCAAAAAACAGCGAATCGCCGTAACTGTGCATATTGCGGTAGGCACCGCTCGGAACCATGCCTTCCTCCACCAAGGCCCAGGCTTCTTCGATTACCGGCACCGCGGTGGTGTCGATTTCCATGCGGAGCTGCCCTTCCCGGGACATCTCGTACAAATGCCCGGCCAGGCCGAATCCGGTTACGTCGGTCAGGGCATGCACCTCTGGCTGCTTACCCAACCAGGAACCCGGCCGGTTCAGCTGGGTGATGTGGTGAATAAATTTCTTGTAGGCAGAGGCGCCTAATGTGCCTGCCTTGATGGCGCTGGCAAGAATTCCGATGCCAAGTGGTTTGGTGAGAATCAACATGTCACCTGCTTGAGCGCCGGAATTGGTTTTTACCATATGCGTGTGCACCCGGCCGATGACAGCAAGACCAAATATTGGTTGCGGATTGTCGATACTGTGACCGCCGGCGAGCGGTATATTCGCATCCTTACAGACATCGACCGCGCCGTGCATGATTTCCTGCATGCTGTCCATCGACAGCTTGTTAACCGGGAAGCCGACGAGGGCATTGGCTATCAGGGGGTCCGCGCCCATGGCGTATATATCGCTGAGCGCATTGGCGGCGGCTATTCGGCCATAGGTATAAGGATCGTCTACTATCGGCGTGGAAAAATCGCTGCTGAAAATCAGCGATTCGTGTTCACTGATACGCATGACGGCGGCATCGTCATTGTTTTCTATACCGACCAGCAGATCGGATTGGGCCCAATGCTTGGGTACTTTTTCAAGAATCTGATGCAGCGCGGTCGGATCAATCTTGCATCCACACCCCCCCGATTGGGAGAACGACGTCAATTTTATTGCCAGTGCGTCCATTACTTCTCCTTTGTGCGATAGTTTCGTGTCTGAAAAGCCCCTGATTTATAATTTTTGCTTCGGTACAAACACATCTCGGCCAACGAGAGAATCAGCCGACAATGTCCAAACCTTCCCTGCGCCGGCACGTTTCACTTACGGCAGGTCTTAAAGTAATACTGTTAAAGTAATGCTTTAGGAATTCCCCTGGCTGTAACCGGTTCTCAGGGGCTGTGGAATGTAATGCTGCACCGTCCGCTGGCACAATTCTTTTATCCTCTACAAGAGGTAAGTACCGTAATTACCCGAATAGAATATGTATTTTCTACATGCACTGCAATGGTGCATGAGAAAGCCGTACGCTAATTGGTTTTTCGGGTTACGGCCGGAGGCGAGGGGTGTTCTTGAAGCGTGATCAGGACAGGGCTGGGCCTGGGCGAAAATGGCTATTGTCGGAGCCGAAATTGTCTTTCGACAGCTCGTCACGATGCAGTTCCAGATAACGCGTGATATCGGTCACCGGCATGGGACGTCCAAGATGATAGCCCTGAGCAACGTCACATCCAAGCAGCGCAAGCATGTCCATTATTTCCTGGCTCTCCACGCCCTCCGCGACGACACCCAGACCAAGATTGTGGGCGAGCTCGATCGTCGAGCGCACGATCATGGCATCGTTTTCTTCCTTGGCCATACCGATGACAAAGGATTTATCAATCTTGAGTGAATGCACCGGGAGCTTTTTAAGATAGGCCAGCGAAGAAAAGCCCACGCCAAAGTCATCCACCGCCATGCGGATACCCATGTTGTTGAGCTGGGTCAGGACCTCAAGCGCGTGATCCGGATCGGCCATCATGGCGCTTTCAGTTATTTCAAGCTCAAGACAGGAAGGCGGGATGTTCCAGGTGGCAAAAATGGCCTTGATCGCATCCACAAGCGTCGGATCCTGAAGATTCCATACCGACAGATTAACGGCCACCTTCAAATGAAAACCCTGCTTGCGCCAAACTTCGCATTGATGCATCGCCGTATTGAGCACCCACATGGTCAATGGTTTGATCAGGCCGGTTTGCTCGGCAATGGGAATCATCTCATCGGGTGGGACCATCCCGCGCTGCGGGTGTTTCCAGCGTAACAGCGCCTCCACGCCAATAACATGTTTGGTGCGCTGGCTGACCTGAGGCTGATAGTAAAGCTCCAGAACGTTGTTATCGATAGCATCATGGAGATCTTTTTCCAGCGCGAGTCGCGTGACGCTGTAACGATCCTGACGCGAATCGTAAAACGCGCAACCGCTGTTTGAGCGTTTGGCCAGATACATGGCCACGTCAGCATGTTGAATCAGCGTTTCAGCATCCTGCCCGTGCTCCGGAAACACGGCAATACCGAGACTTCCCCCGACGTAAAGGCTGTGGCGTCCGAGCTCGAAGACTTTTTTCATGGCGAGAATGACTTTCTGGGCCACATGGTTGGCGTACGAAGCGTCTGTTACCGGTAGTAGCAGGGCAAATTCGTCACCACCAAGACGCGCAATCGTGTCGGAGGGGCGCAGGATCTGTTGGAGTCTTGCGCCCACCTGTTGCAGCACCACATCACCCACATGGTGGCCCAGCGTGTCATTAATGTCCTTGAAGCGGTCCAGGTCCATAACCAGAAGCGCGAGATAGGTGTTCTGCCTTGTGGCCATCCGAATGGCATGTTGCAGGCGATCGCGCAGCAAGGCGCGATTGGGAAGACCGGTCAGCATGTCGTGCAGCGACTGATGCTCGATGACTGCTTCCTGTGCCTTGTGCTCGGTTATGTCGGTGAGTGAACCGGAAATGCGCACGGCCTCGCCGGTGGGGCTGCGTATGGCCTTGCCGCGCATCAGAAGCCAGCGTGTATTATTGTCCACCGCCGTGCGGAACTCGGCCTGAAACAGATTGTTTGCATCGCCTTTTTGCAGATACGACTCGAGCTTGCCGAGCAGGGAAAGATGATCTTTCTGGGCTACCTTGCCGGCGATAATTTGCTTGGGATTGGATAAATAATTATCTGTTTCGTCGAGCGACAACATCTGCTTCAGTCGCGGCGAGAAATAAGCCCTGTCCGCCAGTACATCCCAATCCCAGATACCGTCGTTGGTCCCGGCTACCGCCAACTCAAAGCGTTCTTCGCTGCGGCGCCGGATTTTTTCAAGCTTGCGCATACGCAACAGCAACAAGCTGGCGAGTACGGTCAGCGCCACAAACACCAGCACCAACCCTGACATCAGTTTCAGTTCCTGGTTCTTGCGCTCCAGTTCAGCCGTGCGGCGTCGCGCTTTCAGGCCGTCATCGAGATTTGCCGCCGGCGTGAACAGAACTGTGCCAAATCTCTCCGCGCCAAAGCGGCGAATGTGATCCTGGGCTTCGTCAGAAACCAGATACTCCACGAAGCGTTCGGCAAGATTCTGATTGGCCTGCGGATGGCGTTCACGGCTGACGATGACGGCGGAATAGTAATTCCGCAGCAAAGCGTGATCGCGATACAAGGGGATCACGCCACCGGCAACGAGATCACGATTGACCAGATAGGTTCCGATATCGGTGAAGCTATAATGTCCGAACAGCGCCGCATCACGCAGCGTTGCCGCCGAGCTGGCGTTGCTGACTTCATACCCGACCCAATCGGGTTCAATGCCCGCCATGAGCCAAAGCTCATTCAGTTTGTTCATTGTCCCCGAACGCTTGCCGGGAACGAGGAAAGACACCTGTTCGCGCGCCATGCGTTGCAGGACCGTGACCAGATCCCTCTCGCGCGACAGTTTCAACGGATCGGCCGGCGGGCCCATGATGGCGAATTCGTTGTACATCACTAAAGTCCGCAACAGGCCTTGGCCTTCCTCGATGAAAAGCTTTTCTGCTTCCGGAGCATGGGTAACGATCAGGTCGGCCAGACCGCGCCGGCCAAGATCCAGCGTGGCCAGCGCGCCCGCAGGCTGTATGTCGATGCTGGTGTCCGGATAACGCGCGCGAAATGCATCCGCCAGTGAACCGATCAACCCGGTATCCGCGGCGGTTTGCGCCACCACAATGCGCAGATGTTCGGCGGCGGGCACCTGCCCGGCATAAATAGCCGTTACCGAGCAAAGAATCAGCGTGAACAGTCCATGCCGAAAACGAGAGGCTACGGCATGAAGACCAGGCGATCGGGATTGTCCAGCCCGCTCCCTTTGAATATCGGCAACGGGCCCTTGGCGGCCTGATGACATTGCCCCCTTTATGTCTCTAAAGAAATTAACCGTTTTGATACGCAAACAGATGAAGTCCTTTTCAAGCAGCGATTTTAAGACGACTCCTTCAATCGAAAATCGCGCTCAGGCGATCTATCCGGATTTGCCCAATCAGTGATGAAGTTGGCAATACGTTCCAGCGATACCACGTGACTGACACCACCGAGACGAATGGCCTGTTCGGGCATGCCAAAGACAACACTGCTCTTTTCATCCTGGGCGATGGTGCGCGCACCGGCCAGTTTCATCGCATGCAAACCCTGCGCGCCGTCGCTACCCATGCCTGTAAGGATGATTCCCAAGGCATTGGCGCCGGCCATGCGTGCAGCAGAATCGAAAAGGACATCCACGGAGGGGCGATGACGATTCACCGGCTCGTCTTCATATACCCGTACCGCGTATCCCCCCGCCGCACGCATAATGGCCATGTGAAATCCGCCCGGGGCTACCAATGCCACGCCCGGTTTCAGCCGGTCACCGCTTTTGGCTTCTCGTACTTCAAGATTCGATTGTTGATTCAGGCGCTCGGCAAATGAGGCGGTAAACTTTGGCGGCATGTGTTGCACGATGGCAATGCCCGGCGTGGAACGTGGCAGCTTCGCCATGATCTCTGAAATCGCCTGTGTGCCGCCCGCGGAGGCGCCAATGACAATAATGCCATCACGGCAACCGGGCGAAACAATATACGCTAACGGAGATTCCGTTATCACGGACGGCGCCACCAGTGAAGGACGCACATGGGCTCCGGCCGCGGCGCGAACCTTGGCTCGTATCTCCTCCATCAATTCAGCACTCAGTCCTTCACGCATACTGCCTTGCGGCTTGGCAACAAAATCCACGGCCCCCAGATCGAGCGCGCGTAAAGTCGCCGTCGCGCCTTTTTCAGTGTGTGTGGACACCATCACCACCGGTAAGGGGTGTAAGCGCATCAGCTTTTCCAGGAAGGTGATTCCATCCATGCCGGGCATCTCGACATCCAGCGTCAATACATCCGGCTTGAGTGACTTGATTTTCTCGCGCGCGATAAGCGGGTTGGCTGCTGTGCCGACGACATTGATTTCCGGATCTTGGTGTAAAACCATCGTCAATACCTGACGCATCAGCGCCGAATCGTCGATGATGAGGGCCCTTATTTTTCGTGTGACGCGCATGTTGCCAGCAGTCGGTTTCGCGGGTATCCGTTATTGATCAAAAAAGCGTGACATCGCCATCGAGCTTCTGTTTCTTCAGGCTGATCAGGTACACCACTTCTTCCTGCGCCGTGCGTTCGGCATCGGTGTTACCCAGGTACTTCAGATGCACCTTTCCGGTGTGGGTCTGAAACAGGACGCGTCGCGGTTGAAAGCCGCCGACGTCCTCGCGCACAACGGGTATCTGTTCGTCGTCCAAAAACCGCTTTACAAAATCGATGTTGCGTTGCGGTACGCCGTCGAGACTCTCGCGGATATTGAGCACATGGCCACCGCCGAAGATCTTTGCCTGAAAACGCCGACGATCGGCGCCAATCTTCATGAGATCGCTGATGAGTAATTCCATGGCGTTAACGCCATAGCGCGTGCTTGTCGGATCACCGGGATCGGAGCCTTCCGGCAGCATGAAATGATTCATGCCTCCCATACCCAGCACCGGGTCATATAGACAGGCGGCAATGCAGGAGCCGAGCACGGTATCCAGCAACAGCGGTTCGCGACTGGTTTGCAGCCCCCCGATATGAATGGTTATGCGCCTCAAGTCGGTATCGAGGTTGCTCGGCAGGCGTGTTCCCCTGACATGAGATGGCTGGATGTTCTTCATAATACTTTTTTGCCCCGGCACTGATAAATGCTGTGGCCGACAGATTTGAAGAGATCGTTCAGACCATGCATGGCCTCCGAATGACCGAGCATCAAATAACCATCCTTTTTGAGTGCGCCGGCCATACGCTGAAACAGCTTCTGCTGTGTGGGCTTGTCAAAATAAATAAGTACGTTGCGGCAAAAAATGACGTCAAACTTCTCCTGCATGGGCCAGGGGTCTTCCTGCAGGTTGAGCCAGTGAAAATGAACCAGCGACTTCAGTAGCGGCTTCGCCATCACTTCTGCTTCATGCGCGCCCTGCCCTCGCAGAAAATAGCGACGCAACAATGCTTCAGGAATTTGCTTTGCCTGGACACGCGAGAAAACGCCACTGGCGGCGCGTGACAGCACGTCAGTGTCAATATCCGTAGCCAGGATACGGATATCCAGTTCATTGAATGACGGCATGGATTCCAGGGCCGTCATGGCGAGTGAATAGGCCTCTTCGCCTGTTGACGAAGCCGCGCTCCACATACGCAGTGGCCGTTCGCGATTGGGATTCTGTTTATAAGCAGGGAAAATCTGTTCCGCCAGGAAACGGAAATGATGAGGTTCACGAAAGAAATCCGTCTTGTTGGTGGTGATGCAATTGATCATCGCCATCAACTCCGCGCCCTCGGGGTCGTTCTCGACCAGCAACACGTAATAATCGGAATAGTGCTGCAGCCCATGATGACGCAGACGTTTAGACAGGCGCGAACACACCAGCGCCTTCTTGTGTTCGGAAAGGGCAATGCCGGTATGCACGTGGATGAACTCACGCAACTGTCTGAATTCAGCGTCAGAAATGGTCAGCCGGCTGTCGTCCAGTATCGAGCTGACCTTTCCGGTGACTATATGGCTGGACACCATTTTTTTTCCTTTTCCGCTGCCGCTGTTGGAGTTATCCCGGCGCGAGGATGCACGCACCGGCCAGTTAACTAATGAGCTGACTTGGTCAGAACTCGGTCCAATCGCCCCCTGCCGCACTGGATTTCTGCGTGACAACACGCGGCTTGAGATACTGCACATTGCGAGACTTCGACTCCGGTTCGGTAACGGCGGCCGAACCGCTCGTCACGGCGGGTGAAGCATGCGGTGTTTTCACAGCGGCGGTACTGGCGGCATTACGCTTTACCGCATCGGGTTTGAAAGTGAAATGTGATACCAGCGCCTGTAACTGCTCCGCCTGCGAAGCCAGTGACTGGCTGGTACCGGAAAGTTCCTCCACCTGGGCGGCGTTAGACTGGGTGACGCCATCCATTTGCATGATGGCGCGATTCACCTGTTCGATGCCGGAGGCCTGCTCCTGGCTGGAGGCGCTGATTTCGGCAATGATCTCGGCGGTGTTCTTCACGTTCTCGACAATACCCTCCAGCGTCTTGCTTGAGGCGCCGACGAGCTGCGTACCGTCCTGGACCTTGTCCACGCTGTCCTTGATCAGCGCCTTGATCTCCTTGGCCGCGGAAGCGCTGCGCTGCGCCAGGTTGCGCACCTCGGCCGCCACCACGGCGAAACCGCGTCCCTGTTCGCCGGCGCGCGCGGCTTCGACCGCCGCATTCAGCGCAAGCAGATTGGTCTGAAACGCGATTTCATCGATTACGCCGATAATATCGGCGATTTTGGCGCCGCTGGTGTTGATCGCTTCCATCGAGCGCTTGACGGAGGATGACATGACAACGCCTTCATTCGCCGACTCACGCGCCTCCAGCGCGACCTTGTCGGCACGCAGGGCATTGTCGGCATTCTGCTTCACCGTGCTGGTCATCTCTTCCATCGAGGCAGCGGTTTCTTCCAATGAACTGGCCTGTTCCTGCGCCGAGGAAGACAACTGCTCGGCTGCCGAACTCAGCTCCATGGAACCACTGGCCACAGACTCAGCGGCCTGTGAGACCTGGATCATGCTTTCATGAAACTCATCCACCAGCACATTGAGCGCACCGATAGCCTGTCCCACCTCGTCCCTTCTGTCGGTATAAAGCGTGGCGGTGAGATCGCCTTCCGAGACGCGATGCATCGCGCCCACAAGCCGATTCAGCGGGTTGGATACCGTGCGGACAAAGTAGAAGGCAATGGCAATCGGGACAATGATGGCCGCCAGGATGCCGCCAATGGTAATCAGCTGATACTGCCGGTACACACTCTTTGTCCGCTCATGATGCTCTTGCAATGATTTGCCGAGCGCCGAATTGTCTTTGACATAGGACTGGGTTACCTGATTGGAATCCATGACCTGTGAAAGACTTCTCAGGCCAAGACCTCCGATGGCGACCAGCATCAGCGTCATAAGCAACGCCGCCGCGACCATCTTGACTCGAAGGTTAAAGCCCTTTGCGTAGTACATTTCCATAACACACTCCTCTTGCGCGAAAATTCGCCAAATTAACGTGCCGCCACAGCGCTCGCCGCGGCGGTTGATTTATCCAATGATTCCGGGTTGACCATGCGGTCGATGTCCAGCAGTACAAGCAGTTTGCCGTCGACCTGCGCCAAACCCTTGATGAATTCACGATTCTCCTGACCTTCGTAGGCGGGCGCTTCGCATAATTGCTCAGCGCTGACATTGATTACGTCGCTGACCGCGTCCACCACGATGCCTGCCAGGCGTCCGTTGACATTGGCCACGATGATTACCGTAAAAACATCACGCTCGGCCTCCGGCAGGCCGAATCGCAGACGCAAATCGATCACCGGCACAATTACGCCGCGCAGGTTGAGCACGCCTTTGACATAGACCGGGCTGTTCGGAATCGGCGTGATCTTGTCCCATCCCTTGATTTCCTGAATCTTGAGAATGGTGATGCCGTAATCCTGCCCGTGCAGACGAAAGGTCAGGAACTGCTCCTCACTGGATTGCATCGCTTTATGGTCAAATGCGCGCGCCGTTTGCATGACTTTTCCCTCAATTCAATGTTGGCGAGACTGCCGTTGTGATTGGCGCGTCACCGGGAGGAATTACTGTTCGCCCGGTGCCTGCGTGCGCCAATCGGATCAGGCCGGTCACGTCCAGAATCATGGCCACGGTGCCATCTCCCAGAATGGTGGCCGCGGAAATACCTTCGACCTTACGGTAGTGCGTCGCCAGGCTTTTAATGACGACCTGCTGCTGGCCGAGCAGGTCATCCACGTACAATCCCGCCTTTTTGCCATCTGCCTCTACGATCACCAGCAATCCCTGAGACAAATCGGTCGAACGCGGTTCGACATGAAACAACTCATAAAGCCGAAGTAACGGCATAAATTCCTTGCGCAGTCCGTACAACTCGGCGCTGCCCGCGGGGCGGCTGATCTGCTCCGGCTGGATACGCACGGATTCAAGAATGCTGACAAGTGGCATGATGTAGGTATGAACTCCCACCTGCACGCTCAGACCGTCCAGAATCGCCAGGGTCAAAGGCAGGCGCACGGTGAAACAGGTGCCATGCCCTTTTTGCGAAGTGACCTCAATGGTGCCACCGAGGCTGCGAATGTTGTTGCGCACCACGTCCATGCCCACGCCGCGGCCGGAAACATCGCTGACAGTTTCTGCCGTTGAGAATCCCGGCATGAAAATGATCTCAATGATTTCTTCAGGTGAAGGTTTCGCCGACGCCGAAAGCAGGCCACGTTCAACGGCCTTGCTGAATATACGGTCAAATGGCAGGCCACGGCCGTCGTCACGAATTTCGATGACGACGTTACCGCCCTTTTGAAAAGCCTTCAGTTCAATACGCCCTGTTTCGGGTTTACCGCCGGCAACGCGTTCCACGGGGCGCTCGATACCATGGTCGAGACTGTTTCGCACCAGATGCAACAATGGGTCAATCAGGCGATCGATCACGGTCTTGTCGATTTCGGTCGACTCGCCGTGAATAATCAGTTCCACCCTCTTCTCCAGCTTCTGGCTCATGTCATGCACCAGCCGCGGCAGCCGGTTAAACGCAAAGCTGAGCGGCAGCATGCGGATGTGCATGACGCTCTCCTGCAATTCGCGGGTATTGCGTTCAAGTTGCGCGATGCCGGCAAAAAGCCGGGAAAGGTTGTCGAATGAGAAATTGGTCGTGAGCTGGCTCAGCATGGTTTGCGTGATCACCAGCTCGCCCACGGTATTGATCAGCGCGTCAACCTTGGGCACGCTCACTCGCAGGGTGTCGGTGTGCGCATCCATGGAAGCCACCGCCTCTGCAATAGAACGCGGGGCCAGGGACTGCACCGCTCGCGCGGTAATCTCAAGGGTACAGTCGTCCACCACCCAGCTGAATACTTCATTGATGGTCTCGCGCGTGACCGGTCCAATGAGTTCAATATTCCAGGCGAGATAGCATTCCTCGGGATCCATCTCGTTCCAGACAGGCAACGTGGTGATATCAACCAGTGCCGTGAACTCCCCCAGATCGCTCAATTCGCGCAGAATTCGCAGCGGATCATTGCCTGTCTGGAACAGGCGCTGGTGCGGGCGAAATACAATATGCCAATGAGATGTTCCTGTCGCCAACGCCGGTTTTGCCGGAGCGGCTGAAGCAGTGGTTGTCTTACCCTCGTTTTCAAGACTTTCCAGCTGGGTGCGCACCCCGTCGATAGCGTTTTTGTCGGCTTCCTTTCCGGTTCTGGCGGAAATGATCAGGCTGCGCAGACAATCTACCGAAGACAGTAAAAGACTTATCACGCGACGATCGGGGCGCAACCGCCCATCGCGCAGCGCATCGAGACGGGATTCGAGCACGTGCGCAAAGGCGGCCACCTCATCGAAACCAAAGGTGCTGCTGCCGCCTTTGATGGAATGGGCTGCGCGGAAGATGGTATTGAGGATCTCCGGATCGGCCACCACAGTATCGTGGCCATTGCCCGCCGCCGTCTTTTCCAGGCGCAGCAGCTCCGTTTCCATGATCGCCAGACCCTCGAGGCTCTCCTCGAAGAAGGTCTGGTGAAATTGGCGCATATCGATGGCCATGGCCCTATCCCAGGACTTTCTTGACCACGCTCAGCAGCTGTTCCGGGTTGAAAGGTTTAACGATCCAGCCGGTGGCGCCGGCGACCTTTCCCTGTTGACGCTTCGATTCCTGCGACTCCGTGGTCAGCATGAGAATCGGCGTGAATTTGTAGTCCGCCTGCTCGCGCAGTGACTTGACGAGTGTGATGCCGTCCATGTTGGGCATATTGACGTCGGCGATGACCAGGTCGACTTTCTTGCCCTGAAGAAGCTGTAACGCCTCCTTGCCGTCGCAGGCCTGGATAACCACATGCCCCACGCTATTCAGCGTGAAACTGATCATCTGGCGCATCGAAGCGGTGTCGTCAACGGTTAGTATTGTTGCCATAACAGTCCTCCTTCAGAACAACTCCACGGCGGGCCCGTTCCCCGTGGCTCCGTGTATCTTGCGTAAATCCTGTCCGGGATCGTTCGTCAATTTCACTTCTGTTTCCGCACTGGTGGTTTCCCGCATGCGCGAGAGCCAGTTTTCGTTACCCGGCACATTCTTGAGCAGGCCTTTGTCGAGATTGACTGTTTCCTGCATCAGGTGGAACAGCATGCGCCGCAACTCATCCATCGGCTCCAGCATCCCGCTCAGCTTCTGGCTGGTGATGTCCTGAAACTGAAGAGAGACCACGACGTTCTGCACGTCCTGGGCGATTTCCTTGCTGATTTCATTGATGCGGCTCACGGTCTCGGCTACTTCGCGGTTCTTGCCTTCCAGCGAGCGCGTGAGCGATATGACGTCATCCTTGATCTTGAGGGCGTGCTCCATGTCGGCGGCGGACAGCGTGCGCATGTCACCATAAGTCTTGCTGAGACCGGTTCTGACTTCCTTCAAGTGCACGCGTATGCGATCGCTGAATTCGTGCGAACGTTTGCTGAGCCGGCGAACTTCCGACGCCACGACTGAGAAACCTCTTCCGTGTTCACCGACGCGCGCCGCTTCAATGTCGGCGTTCAATGCCAGGAGGCTGGTCTGATCCGCCAGTTTTTCCACGTCGAGCAAAAAACCGTCAATCGCCTGCGTCCGGCTTTGCACGCCATCGAGTTCGCGCACCATGTTCACGGAAAGATCCGCCACGCGCACAACCTCATCCGCCATCTTGTTGAGGCGTTCGTCCGAGACCTGAATAAAATCCTTCAAGGATTGAGGTATGCCATCGCTCGCGGCGCCCTGCGTACCTTCGAGCAGCTCCATGGCTTGACGTGCCTGGATGGTGGCCTTGTTGATGACTGCTTCGAAGCTGCTGGCAATGGTGCCGGTAGCCTGTTCCGTCTGCTTGATGACGGACTGTATCTCCCGTCGCAGCACTAGCGCGGCTTCGCCGTAGCGTTGCCCCACTTCGACCCAGCGACGCATCAGATCGTCAACACGACGGCGCTGATTGTCCGCCGCCATTGATTGCAAAACTTCATCCACTTGCGGGATCTGTTCGATATCCCTGGACGGCGACATCAACGCGTCGACCTGTTCAAGCACCTGTTTGGCGTCATGGCCTTCCAGTACTTCCTCGCCCTGTAGTGGTATAGCCTCTTCCTGTTTGCGCGCATAAAACGCCAGCACGGTGAGTGTCAGCACGGCGCTCAAGCCGCTGCCCAGCGCCGCCCACCACGGCACAAATGCCACCGTCCAGATCAACGTGAGGATCATGCCGACGACGGCCCACAGCCACCAACGTGGCCAGGACGCTGTTTTTCCTGAAGTGGGGGATTTGAATGAAAGCGGTCCGATCATGACGCCATCTCGAGAATGGTTTCAAAACCAAGCACGCGCGCGGCTTGCTGTAAAACCGGAGACGGATTTTTCCAGGTGAGCGCAAGGCCACGCTCCCGGGCAGCGCGGGCGAACCCTGCCAGCACTTGCATGGCGGCGGCGTCCAGACGCTCGACACGGCTTCCTTCGAGCACCACCGCGGTAGCCGCCGCCAGCACGGTGTTCAGTTTTTCATGCAACGTGCGGGCATCCCTGATGCCGAGCGCTGCCTCCAGCACCACATGCGTGGTGTCGGCGGTGTGCTCGATATGTATCGGTTCCATGCTGTTTCCCATTACGACCCCTCCTTGTTGGGGTCCTGCTTCCGTACCTGTTCCCAAGGCCCAGAGCTAACCGGGCTCGCTCCTTTATAGTTATAGCAATAGCTATGCCAGTTCCCGCCAGAAAGGGCGGAATTCATAGGAAAACCGCCAGGAATGGCAAAATCGGCCTGGGATGGCCGGAATCAGCTCAGGGTCATTTCAGCGGCGGCGGCCGGGCAGGGGACTAAGCAACTGGGAATACAGGTCTGGAATGCCCTATCAGGGCAGGATTTGCGGGGAACGTCAGTCCCGCCGCTAGCGAGGCATGTTATCGAGGATGGCCTTTTTGACGGCCCCCAACTCGCCCTTGATCTTATGGAGAGGCCTGCTGCTTTGCTTGATGGCGGTATCGGGGTCCTTGAGGCCATGACCGGTCAGGGTACAGACCACCCGGCTACCCTCCGGGATCTTGCCCTGTTTGATGTCGTGCATGGCGCCGGCCAGCGATGTGGCGGAGGCCGGCTCACAGAAAATGCCTTCCTTTTCGGTGAGCAGCTTTTGCGCGGCAAGAATATCCTCGTCGGTGAATTTTTCGAACCAACCCTTCGACTCCTTCTGTACTTGCCAGGCCTTGTCCCACGACTGCGGATGACCGATTCGGATCGCGGTAGCAACGGTCTCGGGATTGTCCACCATCTTGCCAAGGAGGAACGGCGCCGCGCCGGACGCCTGATACCCGACCATCACCGGGCGAGTCCGGCAGATTCCGGCATCGGCATATTCACAGTAACCCATCCAGTGGGCGGATATGTTGCCGGCATTGCCGACAGGCAAGCAATGATAATCGGGCGCGCCTCCGAGTTCCTCGACAATCTCGAAGGCCGCAGTTTTCTGTCCCTGCAGACGATAGGGATTGATGGAGTTGACGATCGTGACCGGCGTGTGACCAGCCACTTCTTTCACCAGCGCCATGCCGACATCGAAGTTTCCCTGAATCTGGATCACGACCGCGCCATGGATCATCGCCTGCGCCAGTTTGCCGAGCGCAATTTTTCCATCCGGGATGACCACAAAGCAGGTAATGCCGGCGCGCGCGGCGTAGGCCGCGGCCGCGGCTGAAGTATTGCCAGTCGAGGCACAGATGATGGCACGACTGCCCTCTTCCACCGCCTTGGTGACGGCCATGGTCATCCCACGGTCCTTAAAGGAGCCTGTCGGGTTTAGCCCTTCGAATTTGACATAGATCTCTACCTGCTTGCCCAGCGTGCGCGGAATATTCTGGAGCTGGATCAGGGGTGTTGCGCCCTCGCCCAAACTGATAATACGGGTGTCTTTCGAGACCGGCAGACGGTCACGGTATCTTTCAATGAGGCCGGTGTAGCGATTGCCGAGATTCATGATGTAGAACCTAAATATGAAATTTCACCGCAGAGAACGCAGAGAACGCAGAGAAAGAATTTTAAATTTAAAAATCTCTGCGCCCTCTGCGATCTCTGTGGTTCAAACTATTATTTCCAATCGGGATTCAGGTGCTCAAGGCGAATACGCGCGACCTTGCCTTTGATCGAGGCCAGTTTTTCGATACGGGCGATGGCTCCATTCATGTTTTTTTCCCTGACACGTTGCGTCAGGATGATGACGGGCACCGTCTCTTCGCCGGCCTGCGGTTCCTTCTGCAAGATGGATTCAATGCTGATGCCAAGATCGGCCAGGATGCGCGTGACTTCGGCAAGCACGCCGGGCTTGTCCAGTGCGTGCAGGCGCAGGTAATACGAGGTCTCGACTTCTTCAATCGGCAGTATCGGCAAATCGACCAACGCATCCGGTTGAAATGCCAGATGCGGCACGCGATTATTCGGGTCCGAGGTCAACGTGCGCACCACGTCAACCAGGTCGGCGACCACGGCCGAGGCTGTGGGTTCGGCACCCGCGCCAGCACCGTAAAACATGGTCGGTCCCACGGCGTCACCCTTAACCAGCACGGCATTCATCGCACCGTCTACATTGGCGATGAGTCGGCGCTCCGGAATCAACGTCGGATGCACGCGCAGCTCTACCCCGCCATTGGTGCGGCGGGCAATGCCCAGCAGCTTCAGACGATAGCCCAGCTTTTCCGCGTATTGCACGTCCATGCGCGTTAGTTTGGCAATGCCTTCGATGTAGACCTGGTTGAACTTGAGCGGAATGCCGAAGGCAATCGCGGCCAAGATAGTGAGCTTGTGCGCCGCATCGATGCCCTCGACATCGAAAGATGGATCGGCCTCGGCATAACCGAGTTTCTGAGCTTCCCTGAGCACGTCAGCGAAGTCCGCGCCTTTGTCGCGCATCTCCGTCAGAATAAAGTTGCAGGTGCCGTTGATGATGCCGGCCATCCACTCAATGCGGTTGCCCGCCAGCCCTTCCCGCACCGCCTTGATGATGGGAATGCCGCCGGCCACCGCGGCTTCAAAAGCCACCATGACACCCTTTTTCTGGGCCTGTGCGAAGATTTCATTGCCGTGCAGGGCAATCAGGGCCTTGTTGGCCGTGACCACGTGCTTGCCATTATTGATCGCGGCCAACACCAGCTCGCGCGCCGGTTCGACGCCGCCGATTAATTCAACCACTACCTCGATTTCAGGGTTGCGCACCACCTCATGCGGGTCCTTGACCAGTTGAATACCATCAACAGAACAAGGCCGCTTTTTATTGAGGTCGCGCGCCGAAGCCTGAGCAATCCGGATTTCACGTCCCGCGCGGCGGGAAATCTCCTGGGCGTTGCGCGCCAGCACGCTGACCGTGCCACAGCCCACGGTACCGAGGCCAAGGATTCCAATGTTTACCGGTTTCATAAAATTTGTTCTTTTTTCTCGCCAACCTTGTCACGGCGAAACATATCACGGATGGAGCGCACGGCCTGACGCGTACGGTGTTCATTTTCGATGAGTGAAAAGCGCACATGCTCATCGCCATATTCGCCAAACCCTATCCCGGGTGAAACGGCCACCTTCGCTTCTGTCAGCAGTTTCTTGGAAAACTCAAGCGATCCCATGGCACGATAGGCTTCCGGGATGCGCGCCCAGATGAACATGGTGGCCTTGGGTTTCTCCACCAGCCAGCCGGCGGCGAATAAACCGTTGCATAACACGTCGCGACGGTTTTGGTATAGCTGCCGGATTTCATCAATACAGTCCTGCGGCCCTTCGAGCGCGAGGATGCCAGCGATCTGGATAGGCGTAAACATGCCGTAGTCAAAGTAAGATTTGAGTCGCGCGAGCGCTGCCACCAGCTTGCGATTGCCGCACATGAAACCGATTCGCCAGCCGGGCATGTTGTAACTTTTGGAAAGGGTGAAGAATTCCACCGCAATATCCTTGGCGCCGGGCACCTGCAGTATCGACGGCGCACGGTAACCGTCGAACACGATGTCGGCATATGCCAGGTCGTGCACCACCCAGATGCCGTGTTCTTTCGCGATCGCAATGACTTTCACAAAGAAGTCCAGATCAACACACTGTGTTGTCGGATTGGCCGGAAAATTCAGCACCAGCATTTTTGGCTTGGGCCAGGCATTCTTGATGGATTTTTCCAATTCGGCAAAGAAATCCACGCCGGGCACGAGCGGAACATGCCGGATATCGGCGCCCGCGATGACGAAACCGTAGGCATGAATCGGGTAACTCGGATTCGGCACCAGTACGGAATCGCCCTTGTCCACCGTCGCCATGGCCAAATGCGCCAGACCTTCTTTGGAGCCGATCGTGACTATTGCCTCGCTGTCCATGTCGAGATCGACGTCGTAACGTCGCTTGTACCACTGGCAGATGGCGCGCCGCAGGCGCGGAATGCCACGCGATACCGAATAGCGATGGGTGTCTTCGCGCTGTGCGGCTTCGACAAGCTTGTCCACAATATGCCTGGGCGTGGCGCCATCGGGATTGCCCATCCCGAAGTCGATGATGTCCTCGCCGCGCCGACGCGCTTGGGCCTTGAGCTCGTTGACGATGTTGAAGACGTAGGGTGGCAGCCGCTTTATGCGGGGGAATTCGTCGTTTTGTGACATGCTTTTCGTCGGGCTGTTATAGTGTCGAGCGACCGCCAAGATATTGAATACGTGTGCATTATAGGGCTTTCACCATAGCGATGGAACAAGCCATCATGACACGACAGCCACGGACATAGCGTCAACTTTACGATGAAAATTCACCTTGAATCAGGCGCCGGACAGAATCTGATCCACGCTTATGCACCCGGTAGCATCACCATCAATAACAGGGCATACACCCGAAGCCTGATCGTGACGCCTGCACAGGTGGCGGACTGGCCGCCGCTGAGCTTCGAGGATCTTCTGGGGGTGCATTTCGAGATGATTGCCGGTATGCCATTGGAAGTCGTGATCCTGGGCACCGGCGCGAAATTGAGGTTTCCTCCCCCCGCTTTAACTCGGGCGCTGGTAGAGGCGAAGATCGGTCTTGAGGTGATGGATACCGGCGCGGCGTGCCGAACCTACAACATTCTTATGAGTGACGGCCGGCGCGTCGCTGCCGCCTTGCTGATGATCGAGAAACTAAAACAGGGAATCGACTGAGTAACCGGCCTTTTCCAGAATCACACGCAGACGCTTGAGAGCTTCAACCTGGATCTGGCGCACACGTTCACGCGTGACGCCAATATCAGCACCGACCTCTTCGAGGGTGGATATCTCGCGGTGATTCAGCCCAAAACGGCGCTCGACCACTTCGCGCTGCTTGTCATTGAGTTCGTTCAACCATTGCTGGATGAGCTGTTGCAAGTCGTCGCGCTGCAGCACTTTCTCCGGATCCGGAGTACGTTCATCGGCAATGGCGTCCAGCAACGAACGGTCCGGATCATCGTCCAGCGGCGCATCCACGGAAGCCACCCGCTCATTGAGGCCCAGCATGCTTTTCACATCCTCCACCGGTTTGTCGAGCAGTTTGGCGACTTCCTCCGGAGACGGTTCGTGATCCAGCTTCTGAGCCAGGTAACGCGCGGCACGCTGGTAGATGTTTATTTCCTTGAGAACGTGCACGGGCAAACGGATGGTGCGTGTCTGGTTCATGATGCCGCGTTCTATGGTTTGCCGTATCCACCAGGTGGCATACGTGGAAAAACGAAACCCACGCTCAGGGTCGAATTTTTCCACGGCACGGATGAGGCCAAGATTGCCTTCCTCGATTAGATCGAGCAATGACAACCCGCGATTCATGTAACGCCGCGCAATCTTGACCACCAGGCGCAGATTGCTTTCGATCATGCGCTTGCGCGCCTTGCCATCGCCTTTTTGCGCCTTGCGCGCAAAAAAGACTTCTTCTTCAGCGGACAGCAGTGGGGAGAAACCGATTTCCTTCAGATAAATGCGGGTCGCGTCTGCGTGCG
Organism: Sulfuricaulis sp.; assembly: GCF_024653915.1. Taxonomy (NCBI): domain Bacteria; kingdom Pseudomonadati; phylum Pseudomonadota; class Gammaproteobacteria; order Acidiferrobacterales; family Acidiferrobacteraceae; genus Sulfuricaulis; species Sulfuricaulis sp. Next base: position 227,138 of record NZ_JANLGY010000004.1, read on the forward strand.
AATAATAGACGTCCCGCTTTTCACGCTCGCCGGTCTCGGGCTCATCCTCTTTTTTTGCAACTTTTGCGGCAGGTTCTGCGCTATCCTCTTCTTCGTCTTCGTCCTCTGCCTCTTCGGCAGCAACAAGAGTTTCGTCCTCTGCCTCTTCAGACTCGGGAGATGCCTTGGTCGGTACAGACTTGGGTTTGGCTTTTCCCCTGCCTTTTTTAATGGCCGGGCGGATCGGTTTGCGTGGTGGCATAGTTACTTTCTGGGAAGATAATCTTGCGGGTCCACCGGAGCGCCGCGGTATCGAACTTCGAAATGCAGCTTGGCCCTGTCGGTACCACTGCTGCCCATATCGGCAATTTTCTGACCGCGTTTTATCACATTACCTTCCTTAACGTAAATCTTATCGCAATGGGCATAAGCGCTGAGAAAGTCGGCGTTATGCTTGATGATAATAAGCTGTCCGTAACCGCGAAGTCCACCTCCGTGATACACAACTTGCCCCGCTTCCGCGGCGAGAATCGGTTGGCCATTCTTGCCGGCGATGTCAATCCCCTTGTTCGGTCCGTTAGCGGAGTAACGCTCCAGCAAATCGCCCCGCGTCGGCCATATCCAGGATAATTGGCCGGCCGCCGCGACTGGTGCGCGCCGTGTCGGCGTGGCAGTTTCCGGTTTGTCCGGCGGCGTTTTTTTCTGGCTTTCCGAACCGACAGGATATCTTGGTTCAGGGCGCGACGTCTTTTCTACACCGGCGGGAGGAAAGAGACGCAATCTTTGTCCGGGTTGGATGAGATACGGAGGAGAAATATGATTCCACCGGGCGACATCCTGAAAATCGCGACCGGATTCCCAGGCAATGCTGTATAGCGTGTCACCCGGCCGCACCAGGCGGTACTCAGCTTCCGGCTGTCGCAGCACCTTGCCCTGTTCGCTGACCGGTGGCAGTGGAAAATTACTGCAGGCGGTCAGGCCAGCCACGAACAGAATAGCGGCGCATGATTTCAAACGGGCATTCATCCGCTCTATCCCGATCAGGAACCTTGCTTTCTCAGAACGAATCTCTCACCAGCGGGACAAAATTTACCAGATCGAGTCGTTCCTGGGTCAGCCCTTTATCCGTGCGTTGCACCAGCAGTAGTTCCTGCATCGCCGGTCCGCCGACCGGGATAACGAGTCGGCCACCGGGCGCCAGTTGTTCGAGCAGTGAAGGCGGAACTTCCGCCGGAGCGGCTGTGACGATAATAGCGTCATAGGGCGCATGATCCTTCCATCCCCAACTGCCGTCTGAAAGCTTGATATGAACATTACGGCATCCAATCTCACGCAAGCGTTTGCGCGCCAGTTTCATTAATGGTTCAAGGCGTTCCACGGAATAGATTTCATCCACCAGACCGGCCAGCACCGCTGTCTGGTAACCCGAGCCAGTACCGACTTCCAGTACTTTTTTCGGGCGTCCGTCGGCGATCAATGCCTGAGTCATGCGCGCCACAATATAGGGCTGGGAGATGGTCTGGCCGTGACCGATGGGCAGGGCCGTGTCTTCGTAGGCACGGCTGGCCAAGGCTTCATCGACGAATACGTGGCGTGGCACATTGCGAATGGCCTCGAGCACGCGTTCGTCACGAATCCCCTCTTCGCGCAGTCGCTGAATTAGCCGGTCGCGGGTGCGCTGCGAAGTCATGCCGATGCCGTGGACGTCCATTCTCACCGGTATAAGTTTTCTACGTTGGTTTCGCTAGATTTTTCTGAGCCAGGCAGATACCTGATCCATCGCCGTATAACGGGTCAAGTCTACATGCAAAGGCGTGATGGATACGAAGTGCTGACGTACCGCATGAAAATCCGTTCCGGGCCCCGCGTCGGCTTCCGCGCCGGGCGCGCCCACCCAGTACACTGGATTGCCATGCGGATCGTTCGCACGTACCACGGGTTCTGCCTTGTGGCGGTGGCCAAGACGAGTGGCCTCGAAGCCGGCCAGCCGCTCGACGGGCACATCCGGTACGTTGACATTTAGTATCGTATCCGCCGGCAACGCCTCGTGTTTCAGTTTCTCCAGCAGACGCAGTGTAACATGCGCGGCAGTTTCGAAATGTGCCCCGATTTTACCCACCAACGATACGGCAATGGCCGGCAGTCCCAGGAATCGTCCTTCCATCGCCGCAGCCACCGTGCCGGAATAAATCACATCATCGCCTAGATTCGCGCCGCGGTTAATTCCGGCGATAACAATATCCGGTTCCTGTTCCAGCAGCCCCGTGATCGCCAGGTGAACGCAATCGGTCGGCGTGCCGTCTACGTAGTAAAAACCGTTCTCTCCCTTATTGACGTGCAGCGGCAGGTTCAGTGTGAGCGAGTTGCTGGCGCCACTGCGATCACGCTCCGGCGCCACCACGTCCACCTCGGCCAGCGGCATCAGTGCCTTGGCCAGACAGGCAAGACCGGGGGCAAGATAACCATCGTCGTTACTGAGAAGGATGCGCATCAGCAGACTGGGAAACAACAGATATAGAGATGTTGGTCGGGGCGAGAGGGTTCGACGCGCATGCGTCGAGCGCCTGGAGTCAGGGAGGACGACGGGCCGGGAATCCGAACGCCCCGACAAGGATGTTGGTCGGGGCGAGAGGATTTGAACCTCCGACCACCACCACCCCAAGGTGGTGCGCTACCAGGCTGCGCTACGCCCCGATTGATTATTTGCGTGGAAGGATACCGCATGATGTGCCGCAAAGTGGCGACCGTCATCATACCGGAGAATCGCCTTGAAACAAGGGTGAGGCGGGATTTTCGCCGATGTACTTAACGTACTTCGGCGCCGCTGAACGCCCGTGCAGGCCGGCGCGGGCCGGGGCTTGATCGAAACCGATAAAGTCGCGCCACGGATGGCTTGCGCCGGTCAAAAGAGAGCAATTTTAGATTTTTTTCAGCATGTCCAGGACATCTTCCAGCTCGTGGATGAGCGTTTTGATGGCCTGTTGACGACTGGCATCGGGTAGTGCGGGATTGTCCAGATCGAGCTTGTTGCGCGCACCGCTGATGGTGAAGCCTTCGACATAAAGCAGACTGCGAATCTGGCGGATGAGCATCACGTCGTGCCGCTGATAGTAGCGGCGATTGCCGCGACGCTTAACCGGCTTAAGTTGAGGGAATTCCTGTTCCCAGTACCGCAACACATGCGGCTTGACCAGGCACAGGTCGCTGACTTCACCAATGGTGAAGTAGCGCTTGCCGGGTATGATGGGAAGCTCGTGATTCTCGCCGGGGTCAAGCATTCAGTTCCGCCTGCTGTTTGAACTTTTCACGGTTCGCATTGGCGTTCTGCTCGACTCGTTCCTTGAGTTTATGACTGGCGCGAAAGGTGACGACGCGCCGGGCAGTGATGGGAATCTCTTCGCCCGTTTTCGGGTTCCGGCCGGGACGGGAGTTCTTCTGCCGCAGGGAAAAATTGCCGAAACCGGACAGTTTTACCTGTTCCCCTTCGGACAAGGCCCCCCGTATCCTTTCAAAGAAAATCTCGACAAATTCCTTTGCCTCCCGCTTGTTCAGACCCAGCTCGTTAAACAGGTTTTCCGCAAGATCTGCTTTGGTCAGTGCCATAGGTCGATACCTTCTTTTCCTTATTCCCGGAGGTACGTTATTGACGCGGCTGAGCGCCCAGCCCCGACTTCAAGGCGGACATTACCTGCGCCATCAGTTGCTCCACATCGTCCTCATTAAGAGTGCGCGAAGAGTCCTGCAAGGTCAAGCCCAAGGCCAAACTTTTTCTTCCGGAATCAATGCCTTTCCCACGATACTCATCAAATAGCTCAAGGTTTACCAGCAAGCCTCCGGCTGCCTTTTGTACGCAATCCATCACTGCCTGGGCCGGTGTGGACTCGTTTACAACGATAGCAAGATCACGCCGGATTGAAGGAAATCTTGAAAATTCATGGAAATTGGGGATTTTCCCGTTTCGTAGCGCCGCCTGCTTAAGCTCAAACAGTATCACCGAACGATCCAGACCCAGCCGGGATTGCGCCTCGGGATGCAGCACCCCCACCAAGCCAATCAGGTTACCGTCTAACTGAATTTCGGCCGTTTGGCCAGGGTGCAAGGCCGGGTGCTGTCCGGGCTTGAAACGGACACCCTGTCCGATGTCGGCTAACACCAGCAAAGCCTCCAAGTCAGCCTTTACGTCAAAAAAATCCACCACACGCCGCGGCACCCCCCACTGCTCGGCCATAGCCTCGCCATAGGTGGCGCCGGCGAGCATGGCCTCCTGATGGAAATTCTGTCCGTGCGGCAGGAACACGCCCCCCATCTCGAATAATCGCGCGCGCGTTTGCTGGCGGTTCTGGTTGTACAAAATGGTCTGAAGCAGGCCGGGCCACAGGGAGGTACGCATGACGGCCATATCCGCGCTGATGGGGTTGGCCAACTTGGCTGGCTGTACCTGCGGATCTACCAATGTCTGGATGGCGGGTTCGACAAAACTGTAGGTGACGACCTCCTGATAATCGCGGTCAATCAGGCCAGCGCGCAGACGGGATTCACCGACGTCTGATTCGGGCACCGGGCTGGCGGTCATATTCATCCGCGGACGTCGGCTGGGAATTCTGTCATAACCATAAATGCGCGCGATCTCCTCAATCAGATCCACTTCGCGACTGATGTCAAAACGGTGTGCTGGCGGCGATACCGTCCACTTGTTTCCCGTCTTCCTGAGTTTCATGCCGAGACGTTTCAGGATGTATTCAACTTCTTTCGCGAGTATGTCCAGACCCAGGAGAGTGCTGATGCGCTCCAGACGCAGGGAAACCGACGAGATGCGCGGCAGATAACGCTTTACTGTCTGCTCAATCAAAGGTCCCGGCTTGCCACCGACCACGGCCAAGAGCAGTGCGGTTGCCCGCTCCATGGCCAGCCGCTGCAAGGTGGGGTCCACACCACGCTCGAAACGGAAGGATGATTCCGTTTGCAAGCCGTACTCGCGTGATCGGACCGAGATAACTTCAGGACGAAACCAGGCGCTCTCCAGAAACAAATCACCTGTGGTATCGCTCACGGCGGAATCCGCCCCGCCCATAATACCGGCCAAGGCCAGCGGCTGTGCGTCATCGGCGATCAGCAGGCTTCCCGATTTCGGTGTAAGTTTGTTTCCATCGAGCAGAACCAGCGTCTCATTCTTCGCGGCATGACGCACGTGGATAGAACCGCGGATTTTTGAAAGGTCGAAAGCATGCATGGGCTGACCCAGTTCGATCATCACGTAATTGGTGATGTCCACCACCGGATGTATGCTGCGTATGCCAGAGCGACGCAGCTTTTCTTTCATCCATATCGGCGTGACAGCGCGCGGATTGATGCCGGTCATCACGCGTCCGACATAGTGGGGGCAGTCCTGCTGTGCGTCGAGTTTGACCCCGATTCGTTGCCGACTTTTTGGTTTAATCGGTTTGATGACGGGAGATTTTATTGTTATGCCGGTGATAGCCGACAGTTCACGCGCGAGACCGGCCACACTCTGACAATCCCCGCGGTTCGGCGTCAAATCAACTTCCAGCGACACATCATCCAGGCCAAGATATTCCGTTAAAAGCGCGCCAGGCCTGGCATCACTGTCCAATGCCAACAAACCCTCAGCGGACTCGGCCAGACCCAACTCCTGAGCGGAACAAAGCATGCCACTGGAAGCCACGCCGCGAATTTCTGTTTGCCGGATTTTCACTCCTTTCGGCAACACGGCACCTTCAAGAGCGACTGGGGCCAGCATCCCGATAGCGGCATTTGCAGCGCCACAGACGATATCAAGCGTTTTTCCCTTGCCAATACCCACACGGCAAAGCCTGAGTTTATCGGCGGAGGGATGTGATGTAATCGATTCGATCTTTCCGATAACAACTTTATCCAGCTTCGGTGCCACGGGTTCCATCGCGCCCACTTCCAGGCCGGCCATGGTCAACCTATGTGCCAATGCTTTCGTATCGAGTTTCGGCGACACCCATTCGCGCAGCCATTTTTCGCTCAGTTTCATGTAATGAAAAATTATCTGAACTGTTGCAGGAAACGCAAATCGTTTTCGTAGAACAACCGCAAATCACTCACGCCATAGCGCAGCATGGCCAGGCGTTCCACGCCCAAACCAAAAGCAAACCCGGTCCAGCGCTCACTGTCGATGCCAACGTGCCGGAAAACCTCCGGGTGTACCATGCCGCAACCCAGCACCTCGAGCCAGCCGGTATTTTTGCAAACGCGACAGCCTTTGGCGCCGCAGATGACACAGCTGATGTCCACTTCCGCCGAGGGTTCGGTGAAGGGAAAGTAAGACGGGCGAAAACGCAGTTTCAGCGATTTTTCGAAGAACTGCATCAGAAAGTCCTCCAATATCCCTTTGAGATCGGCAAAACTTACGTGCTTGTCCACCATCAAGCCCTCAATCTGATGAAACATGGGCGTATGGGTAACATCCGAATCGCAACGGTAGACGCGCCCGGGTGCGATGATGCGTAGCGGCGGCTTATGCTGTTTCATGTAACGAATTTGCACCGGAGAAGTATGTGTGCGCAAGAGCCGGTGCGCGTCGAAATAGAACGTATCATGCATCGCCCGTGACGGATGATTCGCGGGAATGTTGAGGGCCTCGAAATTATGGTAGTCGTCTTCAATTTCAGGACCTTCGGCAACGGCAAATCCCATGCGTGTGAACAGGATTTCAAGGCGTTCCAGCGTGCGCGTGATCGGGTGTGGCCCACCTTGACGCACGCCGCGCCCGGGCATGGTTACGTCGACTATCTCACGCAACAGTTGATTGTCACGCGCTGAGGTTTCCAGTTGCTGCTTACGCGCGCCAAGTTTCTCCTGAAGCGCTTCCTTGGCCTGATTGACGATGGCGCCGGCACGCGGACGATCTTCTGCTGACAGCTTGCCGAGGTTCTTCAGTTGTTCGGTCAGCGCGCCTTTCTTGCCCAGATACCTGACGCGAATGTCTTCGACAGCCGCCGCATCAATCGCCGTGGCCACGGCCATCTCCGCGTCTCGCATCAGCGTCTTCAGCTGCTCTTCGATTGCGCTTATTGTTTCAGTCACGTTTTATCAATCTGCAAAAAATAAAGGGAAAGGCCAGTTGACCTTTCCCTTTCCATCCTTTGGTCCGCAAACGGCACATCCCTGTGCCGCTTCTCTGCGTTACCGCATCATGAGGCAGCGCGTGCCGCCATCAGGACATCAGCTTGCCAGGGCCGTTTTGGCCTTGTCAGCCAGAACGGAAAAGGATTTCTTGTCGTGCACCGCAATATCGGCCAGGATTTTGCGGTCGATGTCGATGGTAGCCTTTTTGAGCCCGTTCATAAATCGGCTGTACGAAAGACCGCACTCGCGCGCGGCGGCATTGATGCGGGCAATCCACAGGGCGCGGAACTCGCGCTTGCGGACGCGTCGGTCACGATAGGCGTATTGGCCGGACTTGGCGACCGCCTGTTTGGCAACGCGATAGACCTTGCGGCGTGCGTTGTAATAACCCTTGGCCTGCGCCAGCACCTTTTTGTGGCGCGCGCCGGCCGTGACTCCACGTTTGACTCTTGGCATGTTCTATTCTCCTCAGCTGTAAGGCAGCAAGCGGCGCAGGCCGGCGACATCGGTGCTGTACGCCGTCGTCGTCCCGCGTAATTGACGTTTACGCTTGGAGCTTTTCTTGGTGAGGATATGGCGCAGATGCGAGCGTGCACGCTTGAATCCGCCACTCGCGGTTTTTTTAAATCGCTTGGCCGCGCCGCGATTGGTTTTCAGCTTGGGCATGTTTGATACTCCTTCAAAGTAAGCGCCTGCGGGCACATGCGTGGCCCGTTCGGTCGCAGTTGTAAAAAAAGTTCAGCGGCTAGGTCGCCGTCTTGATTTTGGGTTCCGCCTTCGGCTCAGGTTTTGGCGCCGCCTTCGGCGCAGACTTTTCGCTCTTGACGACTTTGATGGCCCCCGGTTTGGGATTCAGCACCATCACCATCTGCTTGCCTTCCAACCGTGGAAACTGCTCCACGATACCGTAATCCTTTAAATCGCTTTCCAGGCGCTTGAGCATTTCCAGGCCAAGCTCCGTGTGTGCCAGCTCGCGTCCACGGAAACGCAAAGTAATTTTGGTCTTGTCGCCCTCTTCCAGAAAACGGATCAGGTTGCGAAGTTTCGTCTGGTAATCGCCGACATCCGTACCAGGGCGAAACTTGACCTCCTTGATCTGAATTTGTTTCTGCTTGCGCTTGGCCGCGTGTTTGCGTTTGCTCTCTTCGTACTGGTATTTGCCGAAATCCATGATGCGGCATACCGGCGGCTCCGCATTGGGTGAAATTTCCACGAGATCGAGGCCAGCTTCTTCCGCCTTACGTAATGCATCACTGATGGGTACTATGCCAATTTGCTGGCTGTCGTTACTGATCAACCTGACTTTCGGGGCATTGATGCGCCCGTTGACACGAACCTCTTTATCCGTCGCGATGTTTCTGTTCCTCCAAAATAGTAATGCCGCGGCTCGCGGTCTCATTGGTGAGTTTGGCGTGGAACGCCTCCGGCGTCATCCCGCCCAGATCCTCACCTTTGCGCGTGCGCACGGCTAAGGTACCTTCCTGCGCCTCGTTCTTACCTACCACCAGCAGATAGGGAATGCGCTGTAAGGTATGTTCGCGAATCTTAAAGCCTATTTTTTCGTTTCTCAAGTCAGACTCGACCCGCCAGCCGTGTTTTGTCAGGGTTTTTTCGAGCTTTCGGGCGTAATCCTGCTGCTCGTCGGTAATGGTCAGGACAACGGCCTGTACCGGAGCCAACCACGCGGGCAGGGCCCCGGCATGCTCCTCGATCAGAATGCCTATAAAACGCTCCAGCGAGCCGAGAATGGCCCGGTGCAGCATGACCGGGACCTGTTTACTGCCGTCCTCGGCGATATAGGTGGCGCCCAGCCGTCCCGGCATGGAGAAATCCACCTGGATGGTGCCGCACTGCCATACCCGACCCAGGCTGTCCTTGAGCGAAAATTCGATTTTGGGGCCATAGAACGCCCCCTCCCCCGGCTGTAGGTCCCATTTGAGCTTCTTGGCATTCAGCGCCTGCTCCAGGGCGTGTTCGGCCTTGTCCCAGCTCTCGTCAGAACCAATGCGATTGGCCGGCCGGGTGGAGAGCTTGTAAACGATATCCTGAAAGCCGAAATCGGCATAGACACGGTGGAGCAAATCAATAAACGCCGAGACCTCAGCCTGAATCTGATTTTCGGTGCAGAAGATATGGGCGTCGTCCTGCACAAAGCTGCGCAGACGCAACAGGCCATGCAGGGCACCGGATTGTTCATTGCGATGGCAGGAACCGAACTCGGCCAGTCGTAGCGGCAGGTCGCGGTAACTCTTCAGCCCCTGATTATAAATCTGGATATGACAGGGACAGTTCATCGGTTTGACCGCATAGAGTCGTTTTTCCGACTCGGTGATGAACATGTCGTTGTGAAATTTTTCCCAATGACCGGATTTTTCCCAGAGAGACCGGTCTACGAGCTGCGGGGTGCGGATTTCACGGTAACCGTGCTCACGCCACAGCTTACTCATGTATTGCTCGATGGTCTGATAGAGACGCCAGCCACGCTCATGCCAGAACACCATGCCCGGCGCCTCTTCCTGCATGTGAAACAGATCGAGGCTTCGCCCAATCTTGCGATGGTCGCGCTTCCCGGCTTCTTCGATCTGGTGCAGATAGGCATCGAGCGCTTCTTTGTTGGTCCAGGCCGTTCCGTAGATACGCGCCAGCATTTCATTGTGCGAATCGCCACGCCAGTAGGCGCCGGCCACCTTCATGAGCTTGAAGGCCTTGAGCTTGCCGGTTGATGGCACATGCGGCCCGCGACAAAGATCAATGAATTCACCCTGGCGGTACAGTGATATATTTTCACCGGCGGGAATGCCCGCAATGATTTCAGCCTTATATTCCTCCCCCATGTCGCGGAAGAATTGAACGGCCTCATCGCGTGGCATGACCGTGCGCACCACGGGATAGTCGCGTTTGACGATTTCGCGCATGCGCTCTTCGATCTTCACCAGGTCTTCTTCAGTGAATCCGCGCTTGAAGGCAAAATCATAGTAAAAGCCGTTTTCAATCACCGGGCCGATGGTCACCTGTGCCTCGGGAAACAATTCTTTCACCGCGTGCGCCAACAAATGCGCGGTGGAGTGCCGGATCACTTCGATCCCCTCCGGGCTCTTGTCGGTAATGATCGCTAGCGTGGCATCCTGTTCAACCAAATAAGAGGTATCGACCAACCTGTCATTAACGCGTCCCGCGAGCGCGGCGCGTGCCAGACCGGCGCCAATGCTCGCGGCAATCTCGGCGACCGTCACGGGTTTGGGATATTCACGGCGGCTGCCGTCTGGCAGCGTGATGACTGGCATTTTGAGACCCTTTCGTCAGTGGCGGCCGCTACGAATGGCCGCGTGAGCAACAACACTTGGAACCGTTCCCCCTCACCCTCATTCCCTCTCCCGCGAGGGGAGAGGGAGGCGAGCCGAGCGCGCTACGCGCGATTCCTTTCACTCTGGTAGGCGCGAGTGGGATCGAACCACCGACCACCACCATGTCAAGGTGGTGCTCTACCACTGAGCTACGCGCCTGCAAACTGGCGCGCAAAATAGCATAGCTGTGCGGCGCCTCACAAGCTTGGCGCGATTAACGCGTTTTCTGTCCACCCTTCGCCTTCGGGGCCTTGGTTTCGATCTTGGCCGCCTTGTCGCGCATCTTGGCGATGGCCTTGTTCTGCTGGTCGAGATATTTGAGCCACAAGCGGATGCCGTCCTCGTACGGCACCGTGCCGACGCTGCGCATGATGTTTTGTCCCTCCGTGCCCATGACGAATTCCAGGAATTTCCGGACTTCCGGGTCCGGTTTCTGCATCTGTGTCACCATGTACAGCGGACGGTACAACAGGTAATCGCCGTTCTTGATGTTCTCATAGCTCGGCTCCTTGCCATCCAGTTTAAGTATCTTGGCGATGTCCTTGATCTTGCGCGCGCTGGAAATGCCAGTGATGCCCACCCCGTTCGGATTCAACACCATGTCCTTCTCAAGCGTGGCGGATTCTTCCACCACGTGTTTGGCGACGAAGTCGATGTCGTAGTCGTTGAACACCAGCTCGCGCAAGGTGCGACCGACGCCGGAGATCTTGCCTTGGCGGACATAGAGTTCGATGGGTGCGTCGCGCCCGCCCAGTTGTTTCCAGTTGGCGATCTTGCCGAGATAGAGATTCCGCAGCTGGTCGAACGTGATATTGTCGACCGGGTTGTCCTTGTGGACGATCACGACCAGGGCATCCCAGGCAACGGGGATCAGCTGCACGCGCCGCTCTTCCGGCAAAGTGATAAGCGTCTCCGGATTCTCGATCACGTGCCGGCACGTGCCACCGATACTGGCTGCTCCGGACGCCACCTCGCGAATGCCTTTGGTGGCGCCGCCGCCTTTGAGTTCGACCTCGATGCCAGTCTTTTTCTTATAGGCGGCGACCATTTCGGCCATGAAGGCGTTTTTGGATATGCCACAGCCCGCCCAGGTCAATTTCTTGGTCACGGGCGAACTTTCGGCGGCGGCAAAGGCCAAGGAGACCATAATCAGTCCAAGGCTGGCGATAAGGAGACTAAGCAGACGTTTCATGGGGCACCTCTTGTTCCTTGCGGGATATGAATAGACTCCTAACTAAATAATAGCCGCAAGAAACGGACCAAGGTTTGTGGATGGTTCTGGTCAATCTGTATCCAGGCAACTTTAATCCATGCGCTCCGCTCTATTTCGATCCGTTCTGTCAGCAGCGACGACTTTGCCCTAATGTGCGATCTTTCCGAGACCCGGCGCTTATTTCCCAGCAGACTACTCGGTTTTCCCCGTTAAGTCCCGCCACCCCGAACCAGACCGAAGTTGCGCTCGCGCAGGAGGCGAGCTTTGTCACGTACCGCCGCCGCCTTTTCGAACTCCAGGTTGCGCGCATGGGCATACATCTGCTTTTCCAGCTTGTCGAGCAGCTTGGCCAATGTGCCCGGTGCCATGGCGGCATATTCGGCCTCTTCCTCGGCGGCACGCAGAAACTCACTTCCGGCATGTGCGGATTTCGAACCGTAGCCTTTGGTGTCGTACAACGGATGCGCCGGCGTTACGCCGTCGATGATCTCTTTGACCGCCTTGATGATGCCTTTGGGCGTGATGCCATGTTCCTGGTTGTAGGCAATTTGTCGCAATCGGCGACGCTCGGTTTCGCCGAGAGCGGCACGCATCGAATCCGTGACCCGATCGGCGTAAAGGATGGCCTTGCCGTTAATGTGCCGCGCGGCGCGGCCCATGGTCTGGATCAGGGAACGCGTTGAACGCAGAAAGCCCTCCTTGTCAGCATCGAGGATGGCGACCAGCGACACCTCCGGAAGATCCAGCCCCTCACGCAATAAATTGATGCCAACCAGCACATCGAAAACACCCGCACGCAGGTCGCGGATAATCTCGGCACGTTCGATGGTTTCAATGTCCGAGTGCAGATAGCGCACGCGAACATCATGTTCGTGCAGGTATTCCGTGAGATCCTCCGACATGCGCTTGGTCAGCGTGGTAACCAGCACGCGCTCACCGACGCTTGCGCGTGCCCGGACCTCCGACAGCAGATCGTCCACTTGTGCGGTCGCCGGTCTTACCTCGACCTCCGGATCGATTAAGCCGGTGGGCCGCACCACCTGATCGACAACCAAGCCTTGCGATCGTTGCAGTTCATACGGCCCGGGCGTTGCTGAGACGAAAATGGCTTGTGGCATCAACCTCTCAAATTCATCGAAGCGCAGCGGACGATTGTCCAATGCCGAGGGCAAGCGAAAACCGTACTCGACGAGCGTCTCCTTGCGTGAACGGTCGCCCTTGTACATACCTCCAAGCTGTGGAATGGTCACATGGCTTTCATCGATAATCAGCAGCGCATTTTTCGGAAGATAATCAATGAGCGTCGGTGGCGGCTCGCCTGCGTTTCGTCCGGAAAGATAGCGCGAATAGTTTTCAATTCCAGAGCAGTAACCTACTTCTCGCATCATTTCCAGATCATATAATGTGCGTTGCTCCAGACGTTGTGCTTCAACCAGCTTGTCTGCGCTGCGCAGCTGCTCCAGACGTTCGCGCAGCTCGTTTTTGATCTTGCTGATCGAGTTCAGAATGGTGTCGCGCGGCGTAACGTAATGCGATGAAGGATAGATGGTGAACCGTACCGGACGGTTATCTACTTCGCCGGTCAAAGGGTCGAATTCGGAAAGTGTTTCAATATCGTCTCCGAACAATTCGACTCTCACCGCCAGTTTCTCCGACTCGGCAGGAAATATATCGATGACATCTCCGTGAACCCGGAAAGTTCCACGGCGCAGCTCAACATCGTTACGTGTGTACTGTATCTCCGTAAGACGCTGAAGAATGGCGCGCTGCGGCATGGCCGTGCCCTGGCGCAAGTGCAGAATCATTCCGTGATAGGCGTCCACATCGCCCAAGCCATAGATGGCCGATACGGTGGCAACAATGATGGCGTCCTCGCGTTCGAGCAGCGCCTTGGTGGCCGACAAGCGCATCTGCTCGATCTGCTCGTTAATCGAAGCGTCTTTCTCTATATAAGTATCCGACGAGGGAACATAGGCCTCAGGCTGGTAGTAGTCGTAATACGACACGAAATACTCCACGGCGTTGTGTGGGAAGAAATCGCGGAACTCGGAATAGAGCTGTGCGGCGAGTGTTTTGTTAGGCGCCAGCACCAGCGTCGTCCGCTGTAGCTGCTGGATGACATTAGCGACGGTAAAGGTCTTGCCGGAACCCGTGACACCCAGCAGCGTTTGACAGGTCTCGCCCTGCGCCAGTCCCGCCATCAGCGCCGCGATTGCCTGTGGCTGGTCGCCGGCAGGCAAGAATAAACTGGAAAGTTCGAACGGGTGGCTCATGTGCTATCGTTTTTCGACTGACTTGCGGGTATATTACCGCGTTTTTCAGGACTTGAATTCGCGAGGAACCGTTGTCCACCATCCGCCTCTCCAACCGCGTCAATCGTATCAAGCCCTCCCCCACCCTTGCTGTCGACGCCCGTGCCAAAGCGCTCAAGGCGCAGGGCAAAGACGTCATCGGCCTGGGCGCCGGCGAACCCGATTTCGACACGCCGGAACACATCAAAGAAGCGGCTATCCGGGCCATACGTGAGGGTTTTACCAAGTACACGGCCGTGGACGGCACACCTGGCCTCAAGCAAGCGGTAATCGCTAAATTCAAGCGCGATAATGGACTCGACTACACGCCGGAAGAAGTTCTCGTTTCGGTTGGCGGCAAGCAGAGTTTTTTCAATTTAGCACAAGCACTGCTCGACAACGGCGACGAAGTTATCATTCCGGCGCCTTACTGGGTGTCTTACCCCGACATGGTGCTGCTGGCCGATGCCAGCCCCGTCATTATCTCGGCGGGTATTGATCAGGCGTTCAAGATTCGTCCGGAACAACTCGAGCGTAGCATTACACGCCAGACGCGTTTGCTCGTCATCAACAGTCCTTCCAATCCGACGGGGGCTGTTTATACGCGCACGGAACTGACGGCATTAGGTGAGGTGCTGCGCAAGCATCCACATGTGCTGATTGCCACCGATGATATGTATGAACATATCCTTTGGACGAAAGAACCCTTCAGTAACATTCTCAATGCCTGTCCTGATCTGAAAGATCGCACGATTGTGCTAAACGGTGTTTCGAAGGTGTACGCCATGACCGGCTGGCGCATCGGCTATGCCGCCGGGCCGAAGCCTCTTATCGCGGCCATGGCCAAGATTCAATCACAGAGCACGTCCAACCCGACCTCGATCGCACAAGTCGCCGCCGAAGCGGCATTGAATGGAGATCAAGGTTGCATCACGCCGATGGTGCGCGCCTTCAAGGAACGGCACGATCGTCTGGTAAGCCGCTTGAATAAAATTCGCGGAGTACGTTGCCTGCCTTCCGAAGGAACCTTTTATGCGTTCCCGGATTTCAGCAAGGCCATTGCTGCTACGAGTGGCGTGAATAACGACACCGATATGGCCGAATACCTTCTGAATAAAGCTGAAGTGGCACTGGTGCCCGGCTCGGCCTTCGGTGCCGAAGGCCACCTGCGTCTGTCCTATGCTACCTCCATGGAGACGTTGAACAAGGCGCTTGACCGTATAGAAAGTCTTCTCGGTACCGTTACTTAGCTTCATATCCCCTCTCCCTGCTTTTCAGGTATGGCCTGAACAGGCATAATTTCCCCCCAAACCGGCCTTAAGGCCTTAACAAAAAGACAAGCCACCTGCCATCTCTGGCCGGTGGTCATAATAAAAAATAGGGGGGGGTGGGGAGATGAACAGCAATTTTCATGGTTTATGGTACAAATCACGGCGCGTGAGTTCACGCTCTGCTCAGTCGGGTTATTCCATTTTTGATCTGATGGTCACATCCGCTGTCGCCGGTGTTCTCAGTCTTGGCGCCATCGGCATGACTGGTCTGGTTCAGGATTCACGCATGACCGCCACGGTGAATCAGCTCATAGGCGACCTGAGTCTGGCGCGCAGTGAGGCGATCAAACGTGGAATTGCCGTGACCCTGTGCAAAACCGAAGATGGTGCCGGCTGCGCCACGGGGTCGGAGTGGCATAAAGGCTGGATGATTTTCGTTGATAACAACGTCAATCGCCAAATCGATGACGGTGAAACAATAATAAAAATTGAACAACCATTGGACGCCCTGGCGCTGAATTTTGCCGGTGCGCTCAATCATGATCGCTATGTTACCTATAAGCCGGCCGGAATGGTCGAGCCGAACGGGACATTTACGTTTTGCGACAACCGCGGCACGGATAAGGCAAAAGCCATTATTTTGCTCGGAACCGGCCGTCCACGGGTTTCATCCGTCAGCTCCAGCAACGGACCGCTGACCTGTTCTTAGCCGTTCGCCTTGACCCTGCCCCGGCTTCCGCCATAACATACGCGCCCTTCTGACCATTCCCCGGTAGCTCAGTCGGTAGAGCAAGTGACTGTTAATCACTGGGTCGGCGGTTCGAGTCCGTCCCGGGGA